>JBFYKS010000114.1:0-6646 GCA_041305785.1 Methanoregula sp.
CCCGATCCCTCTCCTTATATTTGGCAACAACCAATCCGGTACCTATCCATGCTCGCCACGGCCGACCTCCACATCCACTCCCCGTACTCGATCGCCGTCTCCCGGTTCATGCAGCCGGAGCAGCTCATCAAAGGGTGCGTCACGAAGGGAATCGGCGTGCTCGGCACGGGCGACGCCCTCCAGCCGGACTGGCTGAACGGGTGGAAACCATTCCTTGAGAACGATTCCGGGGTCGTCATCGTCCCGCAGGGCGAGATCGAGGACATCAAACGGGTCCATCATCTCATCCTTGCCGAGGATCCTGCCCAGTTCGATCAGCTCCGCGACCTGCTCGAAGGCACATGCAAGAGTTTTGTTACTGCCGGAAGACCGCACGTCTACCTCAGCGGTGAGGAGATCGCCCATGCCGCCCATGATGTCGGTGCGCTGGTCGGTCCCGCCCATGCCTTCACCCCGTGGACGGCCATGTACGCGTACTTCGATTCCGTCCCGGCCTGCTACGGGAGTGCGAAGATTGACTTCCTCGAACTTGGGCTCTCGGCCGACAGTTCCTATGGGGCGGCGATCCCGGACCTGTATGATGTCCCGTTTTTGACAAACTCGGATGCCCACAGCCCTTATCCCGACAAGCTCGGCCGGGAGTTCAACCGGATCCGGATCGCGGGAAAGACGGCAAAGGACGTGATCGCCGCGATCCGGGCCGGCTCCATTGAGATGAACGCCGGGTTCTTCCCGGAGGAAGGCAAGTACAACCGCACGGCCTGCACCCGTTGCTACACCCAGTACTCCCTTGATGATGCAATCCGGCACCAGTGGCGGTGCCCGGCTGACGGGGGAATCATCAAGAAGGGCGTAGCTGACCGGGCAAAGGAACTGTCCCACGGGAGCCCTGCACGCCCCCGGCCCCCGTACCTCCGCGTCATCCCGCTCGCCCAGATCATCCAGACCATGGAAGGCGCATCTTCGCCCAACACGAAGAAGTGCAAGACGATCTATGAAAAGTTCATCGGGACCTTCGGTAACGAGATCGCTGTCCTGATCGATGTGCCCGTTGCGGAGATCCGTGCAGTCCACCCGAAGGTGGCCGATGCCGTCATGGCACTGAGGAACGGCACAGTCGTCCTGCACCCGGGCGGCGGCGGGAAGTACGGTACGTTCTCGCTGGGGTGAGGACAGGGGAATGCAGGAAAAACTGCTCTCTGGTGAAACGGGAATGAACGCGAGTTCACTCCTGAATCATGAAAAACACGAACGCTATGAAAAGATATGATGGCTCCCCGCCGCGAGGCGCCCCTCGCGGGGCACGGCGGGGCAATTGAATGCCCGGGAAATACTCCCTGAAGGCCGCCGCGGGAGCGCCCCCGCGGGGCGGCGGCAGGCATCGCAATCAATTTGCAAAAGACCTGAAATGTTTTTGTCTGTACTGTTTTTCCTGGGAAATCCATTGAGGAGATGATAGAGGCTAACTGTACCAGTTCCTCCTCGTAACGATTGACGATCTCACCAAGCCGCTTTTTCTAAATTACTCCCCGGGCCAGCCGTTCCCCTTTTCCGGTCAGGGAATAGATGACCGGCCCGGCCCCGGTATTTTTCGCACCACAGCACGAACACGTTGCACTGCAGCCGGAACAGGAGTCTGTTTGCGAAGTGGCCCGGGCAAGGTAGCCCTGCCGCTCCATCAAGCGGAGCCGCTCGTCCAACTGTACCCTGTTCAGGCCGAGCATGCGGGCACATTCGGCAAGGGTCAGGGACCGGTCCCGGAGGAGGCGGGCGATCTCTGCCGTGGTCCCCGCCATCACGCTTCACCTGCCAGCTCGCCCGTGAATCGCCGGCCCCAGCGGGAAAGGGCTGCGGCCGGCAGGATTGCAAGGTACACCATCGGTACGAGGAGCGTTATCGGGCTCCACGACTCGTCGCTGAAGAGGATGAGGTCAGTGCCCTGTGCCGTTATAGAGAGGACGGCGACCGTACCGAAGATGACCGAGAGGGCCATCGCCACGTACAGGTACGCGGCACCGTTACCGGATCCTGCGGTGAACCGCTGCAGTGCGGCAAGGTACACTGCCCCGACAACGCACAGGACGAGCCCGCCGATGATGTCGGCCGGGACCAGAAATGCTGCGGCCAGGTCAGCGAAGCCCGGAACGAGGGCGGCTATGAGCTCCGTTACGCCAAAGATGAGGTAGAGGATGCCGAAGAGCCCGGCAAACAGGTTTTTTGTCAGTGATGCCATGGTCAGATCCCTCCCATAACTACGGGCCCGGCACAAACGATGATGAATGCGACCAGGTACGCGACAATGATGCCGTACGCTACCGAGAAGGCTGTCCATTTCCAGGAACCGGTCTCCTTTCTTATGACGGCCAGCGTTGCAACGCAGGGCATGTAGAGGAGCACGAACGCCATGATGGCAAAGGCTGCAACCGGCCCCAGCGACGGGTCGGCGAGCAGGGCTTCGGTGAGCGAGCCATCGTCCTCCCCGGTGCCGTAGAGCACACCAAGCGACCCGACCACGATCTCCTTGGCGATGAACCCGAAGAGAAGCGCTACGGCTATTTTCCCGTCAAAGCCCAGCGGGGCAAAGAGCGGTTCGAGCAGCTGGCCGAGCATGCCGGCGTAGCTTTCTGCGCTGCCGTACTCGACGCCCCACGGGAACGATGCAAGGACCCAGACGATGAATGCCCCGGCAAGGATGATCCCGCCGGCTTTCCTCAGGTACATCTCGCCGCGGTCCCACATGTGGCGCAGCGAGGTTGCGGCGGTCGGGAAGCGGTACGGGGGCATCTCCATCAGGAACGGCGCGGGTTTCCCGGGCAGGATCGTCTTACGGAAGAGGAAGGCTGACCCGATGGCAAGCACGATGCCCATCACGTAGAGGAGGAACACGACCGTGCCTGCGTTTGTGGGAAAGAATGCTCCGGCAAGGAGGATGTAGACCGGCAGCCGGGCGCCGCAGGACATGAACGGGTTGACGAGAATCGTGATGAGACGGTCGTTCTTATCCTCGATGGTCCGGGTCGCCATGATGGCCGGGACATTACAGCCAAAGCCGATGAGCATCGGGATGAAGGATTTGCCCGGCAGGCCGATAGCATACATCAGCCGGTCCATGACAAACGCGGCGCGGGCAAGGTACCCGCTGTCTTCGAGGAGCGAGAGGATGAAGAGCAAAATGAAGATATTCGGGATGAAGATGAGCACCGCGCCCATCCCGCCAATGATCCCGTCGCCGAGCAGGGAGGCGAGCCACGCGGGCTCCATGCCGCTTGCTGCAATATACCCTCCCAGTGACGCCATGATCGCATCGATGGCGGACATGAAGGGTGCTGCCACGGCAAAGGTCAGCTCGAATGCCGCCCACATCAGGGCAAGGAAGATCGGGATGCCGAGCCACCGGTCGGTGACCACACGGTCGATGATATCCGATGCGTTCATCTCCTTCACGCAGGTGGTGCAGACCTGCGGCAGGAGGGCACCAATCACCTCGTACCGCCGGTCGGCCATCGCCGCCTCGGTCTTCTCCGTATCGAGGGATTGCAGCACGGCATCAACGGCCGCTTTTGTCGGGCCAGCCGCTATCTTCGCGAGCGCATTGCCGTCCCCTTCCAGAAGGCGGATGGCGAGCCACCGGGGCGGGTACCGGGCAGAGAGCGCCGGGTCGCCCCTGAGCACGGCAACGATATCGGCGATGTGCTGCTCGATTGCATTCCCGTACCCTATTGCGTGCTCGTGGTGGGGCGAGGTCTCTGCTTCGGTGAGTGCAGCCCGGAGGAGTTCATCGAGCCCCTCGCCCGTGCTCCCCACTGTCCTGACAGCCGGGATCTCAAAGTACTTTTTGATGAGAGAGCGGTTGATCAGGGTGCCGTTCTTCTCGGCTTCGTCCGACATGTTCATGGCGATGACGAGCGGGACGCCGAGCTCCATGAGCTGGGTGGTCAGGTACAGGTTCCGCTCGAAGCTGGTGGTATCGATGACGTGGATTACAACGTCGGGCTTCTCATCAATGATGTAGTCACGGGCAACCACTTCATCAATTGAGTACGCGGTGAGGCTGTACGTGCCGGGAAGATCGATTATTTCAACTTCGATCTTTCCGACCATGGCGGTCCCGCTCTTCTTTTCAACCGTGACACCGGGCCAGTTGCCGATGTGCTGCCGGGAACCGGTCAGGGCATTGAAGATGGTGCTCTTTCCCACGTTCGGGTTGCCGGCAAGGGCGATGCGGATAGTCTTTTTCATGATCTCACCTCCCTGTCACCCTGGCAGCATCCCCTGCGGCCGCGAACAGGGCCGTGACCGGCATGGCCGCAACATGGGAGCGGACCGGGACCTGCGTCTGCTGTACCGGGACCGGCTATTGCGGGCTCCCCGACAAGGATCTTCATTGCCATGCCTTTTGAGAGTGCATACCGGGTGCCACTGACCGCAACGATGAGCGAGCCGCGATCAGCGCATACTACGGAGAGCCTGCTGCCGGGAAATATTCCCATCGCTGCGAGGTGGTGGAGCATACCGTGCCCGGCCCGGACCTCCGTCACGACAGCATCTTTCCCGGGAGTGAGGAATGAGAGGGGCATTGCCGGCATGGTCAGGCACCCCCGGACGTGACCGAGATGAGGCGGGCATCCTCTTTCCGGAGCGAGATGCAGTATCCCCTGATCCGGTATTCGACCGGGTCGCCGAGCGGGGCGGCCCGGACTGCTTCAATCACGGAGCCCGGCACAAAACCGAGCGCGAGCATCCGCTTCCTTACGATGGCCGGAGCAGATATCCCCACGACCCGGCAGGTAGCCGGTGGCGCAATGCAGTCGAGAGTGGTCAACCCTTCCTGCGGGTTTTCTCGTACTGGAGTTCTTTTGAAATCATCCATACAGGAATATCGCCCGTTTGGCGCGGATAAGATAGAGCCGAAACTCATTCGGGATCCTCATAATTGACCAAAAAATGTTAGGAATATCTGTCGGATCCGAAATCTGCACGCACAGGGAGCGATTTAGGGAAACCGAAATATTATCATCTTCCAAAACCAAGATCTGGTATGCAGGCACTGAGCAGGAAAGCGGAGGACTATCTCGAAGCAATCCTCAACGCATCCTCTGAAAAAGGCTATGCACGGACCCGGGATATTGCCCGGGAGCTTGGCCTCCAGCCGCCAACGGTTGTCGAGATGGTCCAGAAACTGGATAAGATGGGCATGATCATCTACCGGAAATATGACGGGGTCACGCTCACTCCGGAAGGCCGCCGCATAGCCGAGATAATCAAGGACCGGCACGAGACCATCCAGATGTTTCTGGAACTGTTCAGGGTTCCTGAAGAAATCGCATCGAAGGATGCCTGCATGATGGAGCACGAGCTGACACCGGATACGATTGGGCAGATCCGCCTGTTTTTCACTTTTCTTAAAGAGAACCCGGGTGCTGCAAACGCCATGAAGAATTTTGAAGCGTTTGTCCGCGTGAAGACGGCACAACCCCGCTAACGCGATCGGCCTTTACCGGTACCAGGTCTGGTTATACTCTTCTGACAAAAAAAGGAATCACAACTTTGGTATGACCCGGCCGGTCTCTTTCATGTAATCGCGGTACTCGTCCCCGAACTCGGCGATGAGCATCGCTTCCTCCTTTGGCACGCGGTGGACGTAGAGAAGCCCCCATGCAGCAACCCCGAAGACGAGCACCAGCGCGTTGGCGAGCACGAACCCCTGCGCGATGACAAATACCCAGAAATGGGCATACATCGGGTGGCGTATCCTCGTGTAAATCCCGGTCCTTATCAGGTGGTGTTCCTCCTTGATCTCAAGGGCCATCGACCAGTTCTTCCCGAGGTCGCGGTGGGCCAGAACAAACAGCCCGAGGTTGAGGGCAAACAAGACCAGGAAAGCGAACCGGACCGGGTCCGGGACCGGGAACGCGAACCCGTCGAGGCAGGGCGAGAGAACCGCGATTACGGGTAAAAATGTCATGCCAACAAAGTTCAGTGCAAGGAAGAGGGAATCGGGGCCCCACCCGGCCTTCTCTTTTGTCTCCTGCCGGACCGCGTCCCGCCGGTAATATCCGCGTATCCCGAGCCAGAGGACAAACAGGACGATATACGATGCTTTCCAGAAGAGATCGTCCATAATGATCGCTCACCGCTGGCCAAACTCCTTCTGGATATCGGCCATCCAGTCCGGTATACGGACATCCTCCTGCGGGTACATGTCGGCAACGTACGGCTTGATGTCGAGAACCGGGCTCTGGTCAATGGCGTCCAGCCCTTCGACAACAAGGTGCGTCCCGTCTCGCCTGACCAGCCGCACCACCTTCATCAGGATGGGGTTCGGGCGTGCGGGGCTGCAGGTGGCATAGATTCCCTGTTTGGGATATTTCTCAAGTCCCGCCGGATGCGTTTTGACCAGAGTGCGCCCATGGGCCGGCACGGCATGCCCCCAGTACAGGACAATGATATGCGAATACGCGTCGATACCCTCAAGGAGTCCTGCAAGGTGCGGGGCCAGGACGATCTCCGATGTCCGTAACCGTTCGCCCATCTGTTCAACCGGAGAGCCGCAGGCCGCATTCAGGTGCAGGCCGTCCTCCTTTGCAACAAGCGGGGGCTGTTCAACATCGTTTTTCACAATACCTATCGGTTCTACGTGTATCTC
>JBFYKS010000115.1:0-5217 GCA_041305785.1 Methanoregula sp.
CTGGGGAGTATCGTCATCACCGCACTGTACGCTCTCGGGTTTTTGGAACCGATCAACACCCTCCTGTACCCAATAACCGTGCTCCTGCTGGGTCTTCCGGTCATGACCGGGGTGGTCTTTGTCTTTGGCATCATAAGGAAGGAGATGACCCTCCTTGCGCTTGCCGCGATCTTCGGGACAACGGTCTTCTCCACCATCATGACCCCGGTCCAGCTCATCGTCTTTGCGCTCGTGACCATGCTCTATGTCCCCTGCATCTCCACGATCCTTGCGCTGGCGCACGAGTTTGGCTGGAAGAAAGCGCTCGGGATCACGGCACTGGAGACTGCGCTTGCCATTCTCTGCGGCGCCATTGCCTTCCGGCTGATCGGCCTCGTCATGTGACCGGGGCCCGGGTCCCTGCCGGAAGGATCCTCAAGGATATTTACCTTGGGAATGACAATACTGGATGAGCATGATCTACTGGCTCCTCGCACACCTGCTCCGGCGGCAGATTGCCGAACTCCCCGGGCAGGTCTGCTTCATGATCAGCGGGCAGGACATGATGGATGCCCCGGAGAATCTCTATCGCGTTACCGCATGGTGCAAGGCGATCTCGGCGTCAGTCTCGCAGAAGAACCCAAAAGAGGGTGGCGCGATCAAGGGGCTGACCTTCCATATCGCCACGCGGCAGCCGGACGAGATGACCCGCTGCCTGCCGGAGATCCGGAAGATCGGGTCGATTGCCCGGCTGCATCTCTATCGTGGCGATACGGTGGAGGTGACCGGTTCCGGGATGGATGTTGTGGTTGCCATCGGCAAGAGCGGGCGGGAGGAAGTCACCTCCTGCATCCGCCGGATGGCAGAGGACCATATCCCTCCTGAGCAGGTAGACGAGGGACTGCTCGACTCGTACCTGACGTTTAAATATACCCCCGACATGGTCATCAAGAGCGGGGGCGATCACCTGACCGATTTCCTCATCTGGCAGTCGGTCTATTCCGAGCTCTTCTTCTCGGATATCAACTGGAAATTCTTCCGGGAAGTTGATCTTCTCCGGATCCTCCGGGACTACCAGAGCCGGATGCGGCGTTTCGGGAAATAAAAAAGGTTACCGGAACCGGACGTTCGTCCAGCAGGGTTTCCCGCCGGTATTCCTGTCGGTGAAGGCGAACCGTGTCTTCAGGGCAACGGTCACGGCTTTCTGGTCCGGTACCGGTGTCACCTTCTGCTCCCGGCACCACCGGGAAAAGATCTGGTAGAGTTCCTCCCTGGTGATGACTGCATTTTTGTCATCCTCCCGGACAATCATGGCCGCGATGAATTTTTTGATCAGATCGCCTTTCTCTGCTTTTTTCGGTGCCGTTCGCTTTCCTTTTGGTGCAGGGGCCGTTGCTGCACCTTTTTCAGGGGATTTGGCAGGTTGCTTTGTCGGAGCGGGATGTGCCGGTTCCTGTGGCGGTGAAGCGGGGGCTCGTTTGACCGGCTGACGTTTGATGCCGGCGATGGTTCCTGCCGCTTTTGGGTCATCCGCGTTGATGACCGGCGGCTGGGGGGCCTTGTTTTTTGCATCCACAACGCCTTCGAGCAGTCCTCCGTCCTTTGCAATGATGACCGGTGGCGGAACGGGTACGGAATCGAGCTGCTGCTGCCGGTAATCGACCCCCAGGAGATCTGCAAGCGCCTGGTTACAGGTATCGCTGATATCTATGCCCTGCTCCTGTGCCTTTGCAAAAATGTCTGCCCGTACCAGGACGGTGGTATGGCGCCACGCACTTCCCGGCCCCGTTTTTGCTGCCATGATCTATCAGGATGTGTTTTTGTCCGCTCCACGGCATATAGTCAGCGATCCGTTCGCGATTCCGGCGGTATCAGGCCCGCGGTGAGACCCGCTGGTCATAGATCCGGATCGCCCGAAGCAGATCGATCTTGCGGAAGAGCGGCCAGTACGGGGCACAGAAGTAGACGGCAGATTCGTGGCCGCTTGCCAGCCAGGGCAGGAAGTTTGAGGTCCGGCAGTCGTTGCCGGTCCGGATGATCAGGTCGACCGGGGGAATTCCCCTGCTGCCGTGGAGGTACCGGGCAACGGTTCCGGCATCGATGGCGGCCGGATCGATCTTCCCCTGCGCCACCCCATATAAGATCTCCTTAGCTGCCCGCACGATCTCGTTCCGGCCGCCATAGGCAAGGGCGATGTTGAGGCAGAAGCCCGTATGGTCCCGGGTCGCGCTCTCGGCAGCATCGATCGCTTCAAGGAGGTTTTCCGGAAGCCGGGACCGGTCTCCGACCATCTGGACGCGGATCTTGTACTTCTTCACCCGCTCGTCAGTAAGGATGCTCTGGAACTTCTCTAAAAAGAGGACAAAGAGGTGGTCGACTTCGTTCTTGTCCCGCGAGAAGTTCTCGGTTGAGAAGGTGTAGAGGGTGATATGCCGGACCCCGAGTTCGTGCGCCCAGTCGAGCATCTCCTCGGTCTTGTCCGCACCGGCCCGGTGGCCTTCTGCAGTGTCCATGCCAAAGAGCCGGGCATACCGCCGGTTGCCGTCCTGGATGATGGCGATATGGTTGGGCACGTGCCGGCACTGTAAGCGCAGGTACCGCTCGTAGAGGGGATCGATGAGGTTCCGGAAGATCATAGGGGCGTCTTCTCCACCACCATTCCCCCGTTCGGGTACCGTTCGATGACGTACTTGTTCCCGACGAGTTCATCGCTGTGCTTTTCAAGGAGCCACCATGCCATCTCGATCCGGTCCGCAAAGATGACAAAACTGTCCGGTTCGAACCGGCCGGTTATGGCCGGTGCGATGGTGACCGTGCTGCCGGTTTCTGGTTCAAAGACCCCGTACACGATGGTGCCATCCGCCGTGATCTCATCGAACGGCCGGGCGGTGTTCTCCGCGATCCGCTTCAGGCGCTCACGGAGCTGGACGGAGTCCTTGAATGCCGAGGAGCACCAGTGCACCTTGTCGCTCTTGAGGATCTCCTCCGCCCAGCCTTTTGCCCCGTCAATGGCGTTATGGAGTTCGTCGGCGAGTTCATAGCCCCGCTCCCGCATCTGGTACGCGTTGGTGTCGCCCCATTCCAGCTCGTTGATGTTCATAAAGTCGAGGTACGGGAGGGCGGGGATGAGCAGTTCGAGGCCGGGGAGGGCCGGGACTTCGAACCCGATATCGAATCCCATGGCCTTTGCCCGCTGGGCGGATTTGAGGTACGCAGTGTCAAGGATATGGTCCCAGCACTCATGGGGCGGGTGGAGCCGGATCTCGTCCACGAGCCCCTGCATTGCGGCAAGCTCTTCTGTTGTCGGGGCTTTTGCGGTATAGAGATGGATCTGGTGCTCCTTCCCGAAGTGCTCTTTAAGCATCCGGCAGTATTCCGTGACCTTGTCAAGGACAAGGAGCGGTTCGCCGCCCGTGACGCCCGTCCCGAGGGCGCTCATGCTCTCGGCGACTTCAATGATCTGGGCCGGGATATCGACCGGGTGCTCATTGGCGTACACGGTGTCGGTACCCTTTCGTTCGGATGAGAGCGGGCAGTACCAGCAGGAGCGGTGGCACCGTCCGGTAACGAAGAGGACCATCTTTGCCCCCTGGTGGCAGAGGATACAGCCTTTGGAGAGTGTCATGGTGGTGGAGCCCGGCATCCGGGAAACGATAGCTCTTGTATTGGTGTGCGGGGGGTAAAATACTTCCACAAGGAGTATGGTGGGTGGTGGGGAGTGGTAGCGCAATGGTGCCGGATTTTGTCCAGCAGTGCCGGCCTGCTGCTGCGCTGCAACAACTGCCCCTGCCCGACCCCCCTTCATTTCCCGTGGAGGAAAAACACGGGTATGTTTACGTCTCAGTTTCCACAGGAAATCATGGTGTTTTTCACACATGCAGAAAGGGGGGTCGGGCAGGGGATGATTGTGGTTTTGGCCGGTTCGATTGAAATTTTTTTCAAAAAAAACGGAGAATTGCAGGGCCGCGTGAGGCACGCAGGAAGAATAAACCCGGTCCGTTTCGTGCCCGTTTTTCAAAAAGACCGGCGCAGCAGGCCGGCACACCGCACGAGCCTGCCCCCGCATTTTTCGCCATGTGCCGCTCCCTTTTGCATGGATGCGGTACGGTTCGCGGCAGCCTGTCCCTGCCCGACCCACTGCAATTCACCCATCGTATCCCTCCGCACTACACCCTCACTACACCCGCGATACTCCTGCGCCGGGCACGGATCATGGGGATACTCTGACTGCTACTTTTATAAGTCACGATACCTACGAGTTAATAGACAATGCAGGGTCGTAGTGTAAAGGAACGCAGGGAGGCCGGGCTCTCGGAAGTGGTTGGGTTTGTCTTGCTTCTGGGTGTAATTGTCGCCGCCATGGCGCTCTGGATGATGTATGTAGTGCCAGTGGAGGGCCGCGAGGAAGAGATCTCCCACATGAACGATGTCAAGGACCGGTTCACCGATTATAAGATAACGCTCGATTCGCTCTGGATCAACAGCAATAATCCCTCCGTGGCGAGTATGGCGGGTGTTACAACCTCCACCTCTTTCAACCTTGGGACCGGTGGGGGAAGTACCCAGGCAAGCGGATTGTTCCTCCCGATGATGAAACCGGTTGCATCATCTGCGGTTCTCTCGCTTATTGGCAGTGGCGACTTTTTGAATATTTCAATAACGGACAGCACCGGCACGGTGAGCCATTTTAATTATTCCATCGATAAGATTGAGTATCAGTCACAGAACAACTATTGGATCCAGCAAAAATATTATTACCAGACCGGCGGTGTTTTCCTTGCCCAGGCAAATGGTTCAACGACCCGGGTTTCTCCACCGATCTCCATCATCAATAGTTCTGCAGGGGCATCCTCCCCAGTCCAATTTACCAATACGGTTGATCTCACTCCTATCACCCTTGATGGAGGAGCAAGCATTGGCGGGAATGGCCCGGTCCGGGTGGATACCCGGTTAAAGGCAAACCAGACAACTTTTGGTCCGACAGAAATGACCAAAGTCCGGATAGAAGTGCGGGTACCCGACCATACAACCGCATTGATGTGGAAAGCGACCTTCCTTGATGCGGTAAGCAATGGGGGGATAACAAATATCACGAATATCCCCTACGATGATCCTTCAGATCCGTGCTGGATCAAGGCGGGCAACAGTACGCCTGGTGAACCCCGCTCCATGGCATATGTCGAGGTTATCGGTCCCTTTTCCGATACAACAAAGGATGTCTGGTTCACGATCCGTCCC
>JBFYKS010000116.1:0-12325 GCA_041305785.1 Methanoregula sp.
TAGTCTTCGATGCTCACCTGGTGATCGGCCGGCGCATAGGGAATCCCGATCCCCCCGCCGAGGTTGATGAACTCCAGCCGGATGCCGGTCTTTTTATGGATCTCAACGGCAAGGCTGAACAGGAGACGGGCAGCATCGGCAAGGATCTCCTCCTCGCGCTGGTTGGAGACGATCATGGCATGCAGCCCAAACCGTTTCGCGCCCTTCTGCCGGGCGATCTCGTACGCTTTGAGGATCTGTTCGTGCGTAAGCCCGTACTTCGCTTCGCCCGGGTTCCCGATAATCGGGTTACCGTGACTGTATTCATCCCCGGGGTTGTACCGGAAACAGACAAGATCGGGGATCCCTGCTGCCTTTTCCAGGAAGTCGATATGGGTGATGTCATCAAGATTGATGACTGCCCCCAGTTTTTTCGCCTGCACGAACTCCTCCGCCGGGGTGTCGTTGGAGGTGAACATGATATCCTCCCCCTGTATCCCGACTGCATCCGCAAGCAGGAGCTCAGGAAGCGAGCTGCAGTCCGCTCCCATGCCCTCTTCTTTGAGGACGCGAAGGATGTACGGGTTCGGGAGGGCTTTGACGGCAAAAAAATTTTTAAATCCGCCTGGTTTACCATCCGGACCCGTTACCCACGAGAATGCCTTGTAAAGCCGGCGTGCTCCAGCACGGATTGCTTCTTCATCATAGATATGGAACGGCGTCGGGTATCTGGTTTCAAGTTCCTCAATCCGGGTTCTGGAAAAAGGAACGGGTATTGTATCAGCGGTGTCTCCCTGCATGCGTAAACGTGGTCTCTTCAATAATTTATTTATTGAGTGATATGAGACCGGCCTGCCAACTGGCAGGGGGTGGTAATAAAAGTCACATTCTGTCAGTAATGTCACTAATCCCGAAGAAGGCAATAAATTTGTGGCAATTGACTGCCATTTTCCGATGAAAAAACCTATTTGGAAATTCCGTGATTCACCGGAACTCCGCAATATCCCAGCCGAGATACTCGCGGATGATGATGTAGGCCATCTGCGGGGGGATCGCACCCTGTTCGGTGATGATCAGGTCGATGAACTCCGCGGGTGTGACATCGAACGCCGGGTTACGCACCGTGACATGGGGAAGCGTCCGGGCAATATCGTCCGGCAGCACCTCGCTTGCGGGCCGCTCCTCGATCTGGATCAGTTCTCCGATGACCGTCCGGGGGGCGAACTTGTAGGTCTCAGCGGCAACGAGCACATTCACCCGCGCCTCGGCAGCCGTATGGGCTACTTGCGACGTGCCGATCTTGTTCACCACGGCGCCATTGACCGTGACCGCATCTGCACCCACAATGACCAGGTCGACATCGTTGATGAACGAGCGCACCGCCGAGTCCACGATGAAGTTCGTTTTGATCCCGGCATCGTTCAGGGTCTTGATCGTGATATGTCCCTGGTTCCGGGGCCGGACTTCAGTTGCATAGACCTCGATCTGTTTGCCGCTCCGGTGCGCCTCGATGATACACCCGAGGGCCACTTCCGAATTGCAGTGGGTGAGGATCACATCCCCGTCCCGGATATGGCGGGCGCCGAACCCGGCAATCCTCTCAACCGCGTCCTCTGAAGATTTGATAAACTGATCGGCCCGACGGGTAATGGCTGCCCGCGCCTCTTCTGTATCCATTGTCCCGTCAAGGCCTGCCATGACAATATGCACGGCGTTCGGGAGCGAAACCGCGGTTGGCCGGGTGGCAACAAGGGTTGCGGCAGCCTTCTCCATCTCCTGCCGGAACGCGGCATACGACGGGGTTCCGAGGGTGCCGGCATGATCCCGGAGCGCCCCGGCAGCAGCCCGGGCGATCCGTCCTGCACCCCGGATCTCCATTTTCTTTATCTTGTCTGCGGTTTCAGATACGATCATCACAATCAGTGACTGAATGTGAACGCCAATCCTAAAATAAGGTTCTCCCGGGTGATCCCGTGTCCGTTGCCGTAGTCTTTGACAGTGCCGGAACACTCCTGAATACCTACCGGGTTGCAAAGGATATCTGCCACAAGAAACTCCTGCCCGGTATCGAGACCACCACGCTCACGTACAGCTCCCCGGACCGCGTACTCATCGTGCTGCCGGTCCATTCAAAGAACCTTATCGCAACCCCGACCGGAACCCTTCTGTCCGATTACCTCGTCCGTAATGAGATTCATTTTGGGATCAGCTGTACGCGGAAGGTAACCACCGCGGAGGATATCGGGGACATCCTCTACACCGACAAGTGCTGCCTTGTGGGTGATTTGCAGGAGTGCATCCGGAATGTCTGGAGTGTCTGTCGCGCAGAGGAGATGGTCACCCTCAACAGCGGGGCCATCATCAATATGGCACAGGGAGGCATCGAGTTCACCATCACGGCCGGCGGCTGGCCGTTTGAGGGGGCAAAAGAGGCGATAAGTGCCCTCCACCGGATGGGCGTACCAACGTATATCGCATCGGGAGACCGGGTAACAAAACTCGAGAAGATGGCCGACCATCTCGGCATTCCCCGCGACCGGGTTTACGGTGTGGCTACACCGACCGTCAAGGCGCAGATTGTAAACGACCTCCGGCAGGAATATGACAAGGTACTGATGGTGGGAGACGGGATCAACGATCTCTGTGCCATGCGAAATGCGGATATCGCGATCCTCACCATCCAGCAGCCCGGTGAGCGGCCTGAAGACCTGTACAAGGAAGCAGACCATGTTGTCAGGAACGTGAGCGAGGTGGTTGACATTGTGCGCGACCTCAATGCTTCTGCGCACATTTGCGATCGTGACGCCTGCGGTGCATCATATAAAAGGTAATATGCGACTTCTGCTACATTAGATACAAGGGTATTATGAAGGCTCCATTGATTACGGTAGAGAACCTCTGCATGGATTTTGATGGCGAGAAGGTCCTCAAGAAAATCTCTTTTGAGATAGCCGAGGGCGAGATCCTCGGGATTATCGGCAGGAGCGGCGCGGGAAAGACCGTCCTGATGCACCTCATCCGGGGCGTGGAGCAGCCGCCAACCAGCGGAAAGATCATCTATCACATGGCAGCCTGCGCCGCCTGCGAGTATCTTGATGTTGTCAGTTCTGTCGGGAAGAAATGCCCGCATTGCGGCGCAATGCTCGCAAAACTTGACGTGGACCTATGGAACGAGAAGAACGAGGATCTCAAGCGCCGGGTCATGCGCCGGACTGCAATCATGTTCCAGCGCACCTTTGCCCTTTACGGCGACGACCGGGTCATCGAGAACGTCATCCATGCACTCGACGACATCAATTACCCGCCCGAGAATGCCATCAACCGGGCAGCAGACCTCATCGACCAGGTGAAACTCTCCCACCGTATGATGCATATCGCCCGGGACCTGTCAGGAGGGGAGAAGCAGCGGGTGGTGCTCGCCCGGCAGCTGGCAAAGGAGCCGGTCATGCTCTTTGCTGATGAACCCACCGGCACCCTCGACCCGGGTACGGCAAAGATCGTTCACGCCATGCTCACAAACGCCGCAAAGACGAACAACATGGGCATCGTTGTCACCTCCCACTTCTCGCAGGTGATTGAGGACGTCGCCGACCGCGCCATCCTCCTTGTCAATGGCAGCATCGCAAAGATCGGGACGCCCAGGGATGTTATCACAGAGTTCATGAAAGGCTACAATGACACCGAGACCTTCGAAGAGGCGGAACTCGGGGACAATATCGTTGTTGCCCGCGACCTCATCAAGCGGTATATCTCGGTGGATCGAGGGGTCGTCAGGGCCGTCAACGGCGTCTCGTTCGAGGTATCAGCCAAGGAGATCTTCGGTATCATTGGGAAGAGCGGCGCGGGAAAGACCACCCTCTCAGGCATTATCGCGGGTCTGATTGAGCCGACAAGCGGCGAGATGAACGTACGGATCGGCGATGAGTGGATCGATATGACCAAGCCCGGTATCGACCAGCGGGGCAGGGCAACCGGCTACATCGGCCTTCTCCACCAGGAGTATGACCTCTTCCCCCACCGGACCGTGCTCGACAACCTCACGGATGCCATCGGCCTTGAGTTCCCCAAGGAGCTTGCCATGCGAAAGGCCTTAGTCACCCTCCGTATGGCCGGGTTCACCGAGGAGAAGAGCAAGGAGATCCTTGAACGGATGCCGGCCCAGCTCTCTGAAGGGGAACGCCACCGCGTTGCCCTTGCGCAGGTGCTCATCCGCGAGCCGCGAATTGTTATTCTTGACGAACCGACAGGCACCATGGACCCGATCACCAAGGTGGATGTCAAGCACTCCATCATGCACTCCCGCGAGGAGATGGACGAGACCTTCATCGTGGTTTCCCATGACATGGAGTTCGTGCGGGACATCTGCGACCGCATTGCGCTCATGCGGGGCGGCAAGATCGTCGAGATCGGCAAGACTGCTGATGTGCTTGCCATCCTCACCGAAGAAGAGCGAAAGGTGATGAGCCAGCCGACGGCCTGAGGTCCGGAATGCTCACTATCCACCTCGACGGGGAGAAGCGGGAGGTCAGCGAGGGGAGCCAGCTCTCCTCCGTTCTTTCCGGCCACCCGGAGGGTTGCGCCATTGGTATTATCCGTCCGGCAACCAAAGAGCAGTCATCGACCGGCAGTTTTTCCTTAAGCACGACTTCGGGGGAGGTGACCGTAGAAGCCACAGGCCCCGCTGCGCGGTTCTTTGAGGAATCCGGTATTGCCCAGAGGCTCGCCCTTCACTGGAGCGACCGGTACGCGGCAGCGTTCGGACCGTTCCCGTCTTCCATCAAGCCCCAGAGGAAACCTCACCTGTACGAACGGGGCGACGTGATCCTCGGGTGCGGGGGTTATGATCCGGCACGATCGTATGTTATCTTCTCAAAAAGCCGGCATTCTGCCGACCACGGGGCAGACGAGACTGGCGGGGTGATCGGCAACGTGGTGAGCGGCAGGGGAGTTCTCGACCGCTGGACCAGCGGGGATGCGGTGACAAAGGTCGAACCGGTCATCAGCTGGGCAGACACCAGCCGTTCCTTCACCACCACGGACACCGGTCTCGTTCTTGAGGATGGCATGCGGATCGTGACCCATATCAGGATCATTGCGCAGGGGTACACCCCGGAACGGATAACCACTGAAGCGGCAGGCAGTGTCGAGCACCTCCTCCTTGCGCTCCAGAAAGGCACCTTTGTGGTCGGGAGGGCAACCAGCACGCACATCCTCGACCCGCACCTTGCCGGGACAGAGGATATCCCAAAAGAGTACCGCCGCCCCCGCCGCGAGGGGACCGTCACGGTCCGGACGAGCGGCAAATCCGCCGGCGGGATATATATCTACCGGGCTGATGTGCCAGGCAGCCTTGTCCACAGCGTGGTCGGGCAGGTGGTGCATGGCATCGAACTCGCACGGCTTGCAAAAGAGTACGACCGGCTTACCATCCGGCTCCAACCGCAGCGGATCGACCTGCTCGGCTTTCCGCTCGCAACCGCACAGGAGATCGCAAAGGAGCACGGGATCGCTCTCACGATGGACAAGGAGGGTGAGGACCGGATCGTTATCTCGCAGGAGCCGGGCACCACGCTCGATGTCCTCTTCGAGAAGAAGGTGAAAGTGACCACCGCACCGGCCGAGAAAGTGATCGCTATCGAACTTGACGATGAGAATGCCCCGATGAGCTGTGAGGTCTTCCGCCGGTTCACCGGTCTCCGTGAGCACGATGCCGGCATGATGCCGGTCTTCTTCAAGTTCGACGATGTCATGCTCTTCAAGCCGGCCATCGCCCCGGGAACCAAGATCACCCCGGAGAACCAGCCATCCCGGGAATCCCCGGCAGCAGCCCTCGGGATCACCAACGATTCCCGGAAAGGAGCGGGGCTCGTCGGGGTCAGGCTCTCGGCAAATGCCGAGTTCGGCCCCACATCCGAGCCTTTCGAGGGCACCAACATCATCGGGCGCGTCATCGATACGGACAAACTCAAAAAACTCAAAGAGAAGGAGATGGTGTATATCCGGGAGGTGAAACGGTGACTGCCTATACCCCCACGCACATCGGCACCGTAACAAAATACGTGATCGTGGAGTCGTTCGAGATTACCCCGGCCGATCTTGCGGTCCGGGGCTACGAGATTGCAAATGGAGCAATGATCAAGGAGACCTGCTTTGGCCTGGTCATCAACGGGAAAGAGGAGGAGGTTGATCGGATCATTGCCGAACTCCGGAAAGCCGACCCGGACCATATCTTCATCAAGGACCGGGGCTTCCCGCCCGGCGATGCGCGGCGATGCCGGGCCAACCTTGGCGGCGCCCGGCCCGGCTACCACGGCATCGAGTACGAGATGACCGTCATCCCGTACGTCTCTCATGGCCTTGAACAGATCAAGAAACGCGACGCATCGGCAATCCCTCCACCGAAGAACCCGCTGGAACATCCCGTCATCGATATTGAAAAACTCAAAAAACTCATGGAAGCACAGGAGTCCTGATTTATGGTAAAAGTCTTCATTTATCCCGCAACGAGCCTGATCCTCTCTGACATGGTGGCACGCTTCGGCCATACCCCGCTCTCATCCGCAGTTGCCATCCGCGAACGCATCCAGACCCCGGGACTCGAATCGCCTCCGCTCCAGATCACGCCCGAGGAGCCCAAGAAAGGGCTGAAGTGGGCGGCAGTCGAGGTGCCTGCGGGAGTCCGGGGGAGGATGTCCCTGTATGGCCCGATGGTCGAGGACGCAGAAGCTGCGATCATCATCAACGACGCGGACTTCTCCTTTGGCTGCATGGGATGTGCCCGCACCAATGAGCTCATCAAGTTCCTGCTCCGGGAAAAGAAGATCCCCAATCTCGATCTCAATTACCCGAAGAACGAGGAGGAAGGGGTGCAGTTCGTGGCTGCAATCAAAAAGTTCCTCGATGAAATCGGGGGTGCGAAATGACCCCACCCGTCCGTATCGCCCAGATCTCCTGCGGACCCGATTATGCCGGGGTGCAGGGAGAGATCAATGCCGCAGCGCAGGAGGTGAACGGCGAGATCTTCTTCCCGGATATTGCCTTAAAGGACATCAGGCGTGACTTCAATGCCTTCGGCCTTGACGTGAAGAGCCCGGACCTGAAACTCGCGATTGCCCGGGCAAAGGCACTGGTCGAAGGAAGGGTAGATGCCGACGCGGTCTTCATCGCCACCTGCTTCCGGTGCGCCGAGGCGGCAATCGTCCGGAACGAACTGCGGCGCTACATCCACGAGAACTCGAAGCTCCCCGTGGTCAGTTACTCCTTCACGGAACGGACAACCTCCGGCACGCTCCTGACCCGGATGGAGGCCCTCACCACCATCGCCCGCCGCAGGGCGCTCCTTGCCCGCGAGACGCAGTCGGGGATCACGCTCGGCGTGGACTCCGGGTCATCGACCACAAAAGCCGTGGTCATGAAGGACAACGCCATCGTGGGCACCGGGTGGACTCCCACCACGGAAGTGCTCAAGAGCGCCCATACGGTCATCGACAGTGCCCTTGCCGAGGCCGGGATCTCGTTAAAAGAGATCGAGGCCATCGGCACCACCGGTTATGGCCGGTTTCTTGTTGGCAGGGATTTAAACGCAGACCTCATCCAGGAGGAGCTGACCGTGAACTCCAAAGGAGCCGTCTACCTTGCCGACCGGCAGCACGGCCCGGCCACGGTGATAGATATCGGCGGTATGGACAACAAGGCGATTGCGGTCATGGACGGCATCCCCGGAACCTTCACCATGGGCGGCATCTGCGCCGGCGCGAGCGGGCGATTCCTGGAAATGACCGCGAAACGTCTCGGCGTTGATATAACCGAACTCGGGCCTCTTGCCATGAAAGGCATAGGCGCAAAGGTTCCCATGAACAGTTACTGTATCGTCTTTGGGACCCAGAGCCTGGTCAATGCCCTTGCCGCCGGAAGCACGCGGGAGGACGTGGCCGCTGCCGCCTGCCACTCGGTAGCCGAGCAGGTCTTTGAACAGCAGCTGCAGGAGGTGGACATCAAGGAACCGGTCATCATGGTCGGCGGCACATCGCTCATCGAAGGCCTTGTCCACGCCATGGGCGAGCTCCTCCAGACAAAGATCGTGGTGCCGCACCACTCCCAGTACATCGGGTCCGTGGGATCGGCGCTCCTGGCTTCCGGGTTCAAAAAGGGCGAATAAGATGTCGTCTGTCGATTATTTTGAGGTGGAGTGCGAAGAGAAGAAGGGGGCCGAATACTACCGGCAGATCGCAAACGACGTCCTGCTCGATCACAACCTTCTCCGGGTCATCAACAAGCTCCACATCTACATCGATCCCAAAGTCCCGCTCTTTGTTGCCACCGGCACCCTCAAAAAGATCACCTCGATCGTCCGGGTGCGGGACATTGCCAACGTCAACCCGCTCGAGGGGAAGATCACCCTTGTCATCTCGGAAGAGACCTATCTCGCCCCGATGCTGAAGATCTTCTGGGAGCGGTATGGCAAGGAGCACGTTGATCAGCCGGACCGGTTCACGGTGATCCTCTATGATGTGAAGGAGGATCCAAAAGCAATCGAGGAGATTATCATCGCCGACCCCAGCAAAAACCTCTTCAAAGATCTCATCTATGCGTTCCGGTGCATTGCCCCGGAGGGTTTCCGGCTCCGGAAGGAGACGTTTACCAGTACCCGGTTTTCCTTTGCTGCCAGCGAGAATCTCCTTGCCGAGAATATTGATGAACTCATTGCCGAAAAATTTGTACTGATGGGGGAGAAGCCATGACGCTCGTCCCCGTCACCTACAAGGGCGGTATCTACCAGCACGACATCGTGACTGACCTCATCGAGGATCTCGGGGGGTATGTTGTCCAGAAGCACGTGCTGGCCCAGGAAGTTGTGCTCCAGTGCTTTGTGCCAAAGGAGGATATCGAGCGGATACGGGAGATCTCCCGCCCGCTCTTTGGTGAGGTGACTGACTCACCGCTCGTAGGCACCGAGATCGCGATCGTCTCGCCGAGCCTCGAGATCCACCACCTGCCCCACCCGTCCTGTGACATCGCGGAGTACACCCGCCGTCTCGGGGCAAAGAGCAACATGGTGGGAATGGCGCGGGGCGTGGGAAAACGGATCGCGGCCATAAACGACGAGGAACGCGACGTGATCAACGAGCACGACATCGCGGTCTTCGGCCTTGGGAACTTCGAGCACTGCATCGAGTACAAGATGCCCAATATCCGGAGGGGGATCGAAGTCCCGATCGTGCTCTGCGGGGGCCCGGACAAAGAGGCGCTCGAGAAGATCGTGGACCCTCCGGTGGATGGGTACGTGGGCAACGTGGGCCGGTTCATGCACCGGACCAAGGAGGCCGACGAGCTGGGCAAACTCGATGAGATCATTGCCGAGATCACCCGGGTGCTCGAGAAGCGGCGGGAGGAGATCGCAAAGGATCCCCTCTCGGTGGCTCCTGCACGGCTCATGAACCTGATACGGGAGCGGGTACCGGCCATTCTTGACGTGACATCCCCGACACCGCTCACGGTCCAGATGACGGGGCTTCGCGTGAAACTCCCCTACGACACTTTCGCAGACGCGATCCGGAAGGTCGAGATCGAGGACGGGATTACCATCGGGGATATTTCCGAGGTCTTACCCTCCCGGATGCGGGACTATATCCTCATCCGGGTAAAACCGTTCTCGGAAACGAACGTGGTGATATAATGAAGAAGAAGGATTCATTGATCTCAACCAAAGACCAGTTCGAGGAGCGGCTCGCAAATATCGTTGATCTGGGTGCCGATGTAACGGCAGACACGTGGATGAAGGACATCGAGCGGGAATACGGTAAAGTACCGCTCATCTTCAAGCGGATGGGAGAGCGGCCCGAAGTGCTCATCTCCCACCTGCTGTACAAGGAGACGGTCACCCAGACCAGCCCGCTCGATCCCAAGTACGTGGAGCTGATCAGCATGGCCGTTGGCGCCGCGCTCAAGTGCCCGCACTGTACCAGCTACCACATGCAGGCAGCCCTCAAAATGGGGGCGAGCCGCGAGGAGATCCTCGAAGTCATCCTGTTATCGGGCATGATCAGCAACTCGTCCGTGCTCGCCAATGCCTACCGGATCTTTGACGACAAACTGGAGAGATGCATCCCCTGCGAGGTTAAGGGGGTTGCAGCAACCGCTGGCCAGAAGAAGGCAGAGGCGGTTAAGAAGAAACCGGTACGGCGGGTTGCAAAGGAGAAGAAGTAACCCCCTATCTGGAACAGTCTTTTTTATTGCCCCCTGTGCCAGCGGTGTCCCCGCCATGGAGGGAGGTGCGGGAGAGCCGGGTGAATGATTACCGCCGGATTCCCCAATTTTCATTACCGGTATTTTGTCATTGTTCCGATGGGGGGAAGTCCCGGCAGCGGGGATGAAACGTTGGCAGGATCCTTAGAAAGCATCCGGTTGCAAACAAGGGAATATGCTCGGGGGAAAAAACGCCCTTGAAATTCCCCGTCATTCGGGTAATCGTTCAACCGAAGCCGGAAGGGATTCGCACACCAAGACAAAAAAAGAGAGAGATTATCAGTTCTTCCGGGCTGCAACGGCGCACGCTGCGCCAAGGGCACCGATCACGACTGCTGCCGGCAGGGGCGATTTGGTGGTCGGGACTGCGGTTGCCTCGTTGGCCACTTCGGCAGTTGCTGCTGCGACACAGGGTTCCTCCCATTCGCGGAGGCACTTCTGTTTTGGTTCGCACCAGGTGTAGCCGGCCGAGCCGATGCAGCCGTGCTCATCCTTGTCAGAGCCGGGCATCATTTCGGTCGTGGATGCCGCCGCTGCCTCACCGCAGGGCTCTTCCCATTCGCGGAGGCACTTCTGTTTGGGCTCGCACCAGGTGTAGCCGGCCGAGCCGATGCAGCCGTGCTCATCCTTGTCGCCACCGACAAGCGGGGTTTCTGCGGCGGTTACGTTGACGCCCTGTCCGGAAATGTCAATGGCGGCAACGGGCAGTACGAGGAATGCCGCTGCAAGAAGGGCGACGGCAATGAGTCTGAGAACGCGTGATTGTTCCATAGCAGTACTGGTATGCGGGAAGGGAATATCTGTGTAATGATTTGTTGTGGGGATCGTGATGGGTGACCCCCCTCCTAAAATTTTTATAAAACGATCCAACCCCCCTCATCCATGGTGGGGGGGTCTGCTGCTGACCCCCTCCCCCCTTTGTACCCAAGGGACCCCCCTACTCAATCATGGGTAGAAGCCGTTTTTTCCACTATCCCCGGAAGTTCCACGAGAAATACAGCGCTGGCGCGTGGGAAAATGCAAGTCTTACTCAAATCCGGGGAGGGGGGTCCGCGGGTAACCCCCCCTTAAAAATTTTTAAAAGTGTCAGGACCCCCCCGGGCATGGGGGTGGGGGGTGCCCCCGTCTGCCCATCGCCCGCCCCCCGTCAGCCGGATTGCGAAAATGACTGCGAAAATTCTCGCAATAACCAGCAAGATTTTAATGGATTGTATAAAACAGAGAGTAATCACAATGCTTCATGAATTCTGCACCCGGCTCACGGCGATGATCAGGCATCTGGGGTATGCCCCGCACCGAGCGGACTGCCTCCTGCTGTTCCTGACCCGGTGCGTGACGCTCATCTGTGCAGTCATGGAGGTACTTGATGTACCGCAACCGGCATTGTGGGAATCTGTCAGCCGATCGAAGAACACCGCAGCGGGACCTTTTGCACACACCATACCTCCCGCTGCACCTCTCCTGCACCATCGGCTGCCGGCCTGAACGGCAGGGTATCTCCTGCTCATGAGTCTCCCTCGTGCAGGGGACCCGCCGTCCGGCCTTACTATTCTCTGAGATGTGGGAACGCGAATTCCCGGCAGTTGAACCGAGAGGAAGAACACCCTGATTTAATAAAAAAAGTGACCGAAATGAGCACAACCAAAAAGACCGGACGATCCCACCGGATCTCCCGGAAAGGCAAGGGGACTGCGATGTCCCGTAACGCAAAGACTGCTGAACAGAAGAGTACCGGACCTTTGAGGCAAAGGAATCCGGACCGGGAAGAAAACGAGCGGCCGGTACCTGAGATCATCATCCATTCCCCGGTGGATGTGACCGCCAAACCCTATCCCGGGCGGACGCGGAGCAACGCGATCGTGTACGAGGCTCTGAAACTCCTCAGGAAATACGGGTATGAACCGGCGAAAATACGCGAGCCCACGCTTCCCCTCAATCTCATGGGCATGAAGAAGAGCGGCACGCTCCTCGTCTGTGCCATCCGCTCGCGCCTGCCGGTGCCGAACGCGGCAACGCTCCGCGAGAAGAATACCGGCACGGTGGACTATCTCTGCCGGCTTGCCGGGCGGGTCAGGGACCGGATCATGATCTGGGTCTACTC
>JBFYKS010000117.1:0-3067 GCA_041305785.1 Methanoregula sp.
AGGCCGCTGCGAAGGTGGATGATGGATGATGCAGCGGTGCTGAGGGAGATGGGCCCGGCCCGGGATGAGCGGGAGAGGGAATCCCTGAAAGGATGTTTCTTTCCGAGTGGAACGCGGGCCCCGGTTGTTCATGCGGCGATACTCCAGCCCCACCAGAGGCCGGCAGCCATCAGGAGGGCGCAGCCGGCAAGGATCCAGTCAAGCTGGTTCCGAAGGCGACGCATTTCGACCGGGTCGATCTTGAGCGGGGCGGGCCGGGGCAGCATCACACCACTCCCGCACCAGCGGCAACCGCGCCGGCAAGGACCAGGGCCGCAGTCGGTGCCTGGCACTTGATGACGTTGGCAACCATGGCGGCGGAGTTGAAATACTGCGCCTCATCCTGCCAGAGCGGCGGGCAGTCGGGCACCTGTCCGAGAATCGGGGACCGGAACCCGGCAGAGACCCCTGCAAGCAGGATGTGCCATTCGCGGTATGTCGAGCAGAACCCGCCGGACTCGCCCGTGACCTTGCCGATCATCCGGCCGATGAACATCCCCTCGGCACGTTCCCCAAGGGAGTCGTAGGGGTCGAAGTCGTAGCCGGGCCGGCCGACGGGAGCCGGGGACGGGGCCCCCGCTGCCCCTCCATACTGCGTGATCGGGATCGTGTCGGGTGCCATACCGGGTTACTCTCCCTCACCGGGCGGGGGTGTGATCGGGCCTTTCTTGATCTCGAATGCGAACTCTGCAATCCGGCCACCGGCTTCGGGTGAGAAGTCACGAAGTGGTAGGTCCGTGGCGCCGGTCGGGGCTTTCCGCGGGGCGACCTTGACGAGAACCGTGTGTTTGCCATACCGCGAGTACGGGGTATATCGCGGGGGCTGAGCAGTGCCGAACCATACAATTCCGCGGCGGGCCTGGTCAACCGGGTAGTCCGTGACCTGCTCGATGATGTGAGGGTCGTGCAGCGTGCTCTCGACTTCGTTGTCGAACACCACGTCAATGATCATGCTGTCCTGCGTGGGGGTGGTCGGTCCTGCTTCAATTTTCAGGCCGAAGATGATGCCGTTCGGCAGTCGCTGGAAGATCTCACGGTGGATGGCCTTCAGCGGGATGTAGTCCCCTCCTGCTCCGGAATACCCGGCCATGAAGAGGCCGATCGGTTCTGCAATTGGATTTGTCACTTGTGTACACAACTCCCCCGGCACGCTGGCCGGAGCGCTATGCAAGAGAATCCGCGAGAGGCTTAGATATTGTTGCGTGACCTGCCAGAAGTGCGGGAAGTGACAGAACTGCCAGAAGTGCAGGATTAAAGACGGGGGTAAAAAGGATTATTGTGGGTGATTTTTAGGCGTTAATCGCGTTTGATATTGAACGTCGGAGGCATATTTGAGTTGTTGCTCTACAACCGCACACCCTGCGAAACTGTGGTCCCATGATGATTTCACGTTATTAACCAGGTTTACCCTAATATTTGGAATTTCCTTTTTGTTTGAGTTCTCCAGTTGTTCGTGGAGAGCGGTTGTAATGAATGCGGGATAAAGTTCGTTTGCAAAATCCATTAAGATCATTGCCTGATCGTATGAATTCAACGTTTTAAACCACCCCTCGAAATCAACAACTGATTTAATCGGTACCATTTACCTCACACCTTCGCTGTTTCCTCTTTTGGACTCGAAGCCACCTTAAACCATCGCCTCATGGAGTTGCAGGTCCGGCATGTCCTCCCGTCTTCGGGATCCCAGTGATCCATTCCAAGCCGTGCATTCAGGGCTTCGTCATAGTTCCGCATCCTCCCGCAGAGGCTCTCGCATTTGCCGTTCCGCTCAATGAAGTAGTGGACGTGGTTGCCCTTCCGATTCGTTCCCCATTTACCGGGGTCGTCGCTCAATCAGCTCACCTCCCTCTCCACCAGCCAGAGCGTTGACGGCCGGTCCTCGCTGCCGTTGCTCGTGATCAGGGCATGCCCGTATTTCCCGCAGCACTCCAGGGCCGTGCTGATTGCCAGCGGCCAGTTGCGGATCGGGGAGGGGCCAACCGGGACGGTATGGGGGCAGGTCGGATCTTCCGGGGGCACGGTGCCGAAGTCGGCAAGGGTAGTCATTCGCCCCACTTCCCGGACCAGATTCCGTCAATGCAGACCCTGTCGATCACCTTGTCGAGCAGCTGATACTTCTCAGTGAGCCCGAACCAGGCGCAGCTCTCGAAGTCGAACATCTGCCGTTGCGTGGGTGGGGCACAGTGTTCGGCCGACCGTGCGAGTTTGGCACGGCGGACATCGAAGATCTCCTTGAGTATCTCAATGGCGGCCATTGCTTCACAATCCATGTCCCATGCGGCGGGGTGCGGGCCGGCCTCTTCTTTCACGCGGGCCAGGTACTCCTTGAGATCCTCGAGGAAGTTTGCCGGGGGCTCGGTCATACCGGGTGCGTCACGTTCCCGGCGCTTGAACTCGGCGAGATCGTGGAGGGTGAGGGTCATTGACTGCCCCCGGATTGAATTTTGAACATTCCGATTCTTACACAGCCGCCCTCGATCGAACGCATGGCGAGCATCCGGTCCTCATGAGAGAGGCCTTCCGTGAATGTTTTCTTTCCCTCTCTTGGACAGAGGTAACAGTCCTGATGCCTGCAGGTCATTTGAGTCCTCCTGCCCTGTGAAACTTCGGGACCATTCCGATAGCCTGCAGGAATTCCTCGCTCGTGTGCCGGACGATGCAGCGCCAGAAGGTTCGCTTCGGTCCGTTGTCCACCTTGACCTCCGCGGCGGCTCCTTTTTGCAGGGCTTCGGCCCGGGTCATGTCCGGAAGCAGCAGGCCGCAGACCACGCACCGGTGGCGATCGTGCCGGCTCAAGCGCTCACCTCCGCTTTCTGCTGGAGGGCCTGGAGAAAATCGGCAGTTGCCTTTGCTCTTTCTTCTGCCGGAAGGTCCCGCCCGGTGCACTCCAGAAGCATTGCCAGGCCGACTTCCAGGAAGATCTCCCCGATCGATTTGCCCGAGTCGGTTGCGAGATCGTCAATGTCTGATAGGATGTCCGAGATCCGCTCCTCGATATCGGTCGGAGTCATGGTAGTGGATTCCCCCC
>JBFYKS010000118.1:0-6168 GCA_041305785.1 Methanoregula sp.
AAAAGCGATGCCGGTTCCATGCTATCCCCCCAATCTGAACAGGGAGTCAGTCATCAGGCTTTTATATAAACATTTGCAAACGATGGGTAACAGGAGATCCATGGTCAGGCTCCGTTATTGCCTTCTTTGTCAGGGAGGTCTTCTCCATAAATTCCATTGCCGGGCAGGTTCTCCTCAACGGTCTTTTTGGCTTTCGTGCTGCGGATCTCAATGATGAAGCTCGTCCCCTCACCCCCGCCCCGTTCGATCGTTCCGTCCAGCTGGTCAACAAGGCTGTTCACGAGCCGGAGGCCAAGGGATTCGGTGGTCTTCCAGTCAAAACCCTCAGGAATCCCAATTCCGGTATCGTGATAGACGAAGCGGAGCCGGTCTGCCCCCACCAAGGTACCCTCGATGGATATCGATCCCTTCCGGTTATCCGGAAACGCATGCTTGAGGGAGTTTGAGACCAGTTCGTTCATGATAAGCCCGAGGGGGGTGACCAGATCGACATCGGTCATGATCGCGGGCATGGTGACGGACAGGGAGATGTGGTTCTGCGGGACATTGTAGAACTGCGCAACCTGTTTTACCAGAAACAGGAGGTACTCTTTTAAGTTGATCTCTGCGATATCAGGGGAGCGGTAGATCCGTTCATGGACAAGGGACATGGTGCGCACCCGGCTCTGGGTGTCCCTGATTGCTTCGAGCACCTGAGGGTCTTTGATGAACCGCGACTGGAGTTTTAAGAGGCTTGTTATGATCTGGAGATTGTTCTTGACCCGGTGATGGATCTCGCGGAGCAGGAGGACTTTTTCTTCAAGCGACCGGCTGATCTTCTGCTCTGCCTGCGCACGGGCAGCAACCTCGGCGGTCAGCTGTACGTTTGCCTGCCGCAGGTCTTCGGTGCGTTCCAGAACCCGTTTCTCAAGATCCTCATTTGACTGCCGTATCGCCTCTTCAGCTTCCTTGAGCGGGGTGATATCGGTGAGGACATTGATGCTTGCCGGTGCGCCATCGTACTGGATCAGGGCGCCGTGGACAAGGACACTGCGATACGTGCCGTCACGGGCAGCGACCCGGATCTCGTACGGCTGGACATCTTCCCCCCTCATCCTCCGCATGACGGCCTGCCGGACAACCTCATGGGACTCCGGCGCGATCAGGCTGAAGAACGATTTGCCGATGATAGCCGTTGCATCGTGGGACAGGGTGGCTGCCCCGGCCGGGTTGACATAGAGCAGAATACCTTCGCGGTGGACGATGACATAGTCCGGGAGCTGCTCGATGAGCGTGCGGTACCGTTCCTCGCTTTCGCGCAGGGCATTTTCTGTCAGCTTCCGTTCGGTGATGTCCTGGTTTGCGCCATGGGTCCCGATCGTCAGTCCCTGGGCATTTTTGGTTACCCTGATACGGACAAGAATATATCGTACCTGTCCGTCCCGGCGGATGATCCGGTGCTCCCTCAGGGAGTAATACCCGGATCCGGGCCGGGACAGCGCTTTTGCGATTTCATCGGCAACGACTGGCTGGTCATCCGGGTGGGTGAACTCCCGCATGTACACCTCTGCGGGCATCTGGTAACCCCCCTCCCGTTCGGCAGTGGTCGCGTACAGGGCATAGAACCGGTCGTTGAAGGTGAAGGTTGCCGTGTCCACATCGAATTCCCAGTCTGCCATCTGTGCCATTTCCATCGCTTCCGAGAGGAGGTACTGGCTCTTCTCCAGCCCGGCTTCAGCCGTTTTCCGGTCGGTGATATCTTCAATGGTTGCGAGGATAGCGGGGGTTTTCCCCATCGGGACAAGGCATGCGGAGAACTGGCAGGTTCGGATATCTCCGCTTTTTGTTCGGATTTTTATCTCCATACCGTACATGCATTGGCTTTTCTGGAGCGCGGATTGGATCCGCCCGGGATCATCTGGATCGGCAAAGATCCCCAGTTCTCCTGAAGTTATCCCCAGCACTTCTTCGCGTAAATAGCCGCTTTTTCTGACAAACGCATTGTTCACATCGGTAATTCTCCCGTCTGTTGCTGATACGAGAGTAAGCACAACCGGGCTGTTCTGAAAAACTGTGGAAAATTTATTTTCTGATTCCCGCAACTGTTCCTCTGCCAGTTTCCGGTCGGTGATGTCATGGATAATGGAATAGAACAAGGCTTTTCCCTGCACCGTGATCGGGCCGGAATACACCTCGACAAAACGCTTCTCCCCGCCGGCACGGTAATGGACAGACTGGAAATGTTTGGCCTTTGCATCTTTTGCCCGCACAAGATCCCGCACCACCTTCTCCCGGGGCAGCCGGTTCAGGTCAGAGATCCCCATTCCCAGTAGACGCTCACGCGGGTACCCGTAATAGTTCACCGCTGCATCGTTGGCATTGACTATCCGGCCCGTATCCGGGTCGATTAAGAGCGAGACCGAGGCGGTGTTCGAGAAGAGGGCGCTGTACCGCTCCTCACTCTCCTGTAACTCCTGCTCTGCCAGTTTCCGGTCAGTAATGTCATGGATGATGGAGTAGAAGAGCGCTTTGCCCTGTACCGTGATCGGGCCTGAATAGACCTCAACATACCGCTTCTCACCGCCGGCCAGGTAATGGACAGACTGGAAATGCTTTGCCTTCTCATTCTTTGCCCGCACAAGATCCCGCACCACCTTCTCCCGGGGCAGCCGGTTCAGGTCAGAGATCCCCATCGAGAGCAGCCGGTCCCGCGGGTACCCGTAATAGTTCACCGCTGCATCGTTGGCATTGACTATCCGGCCGGTGTCCGGGTCGATTAAGAGCGAGACCGAGGCGTTGTTCGAGAAGAGGGCGCTGTACCGCTCCTCGCTCTCCTGTAACTCTTTCTGGATCCCGATGAACGTGGTGATATCCTCAAGCGTCTCGACAGCCCCGATCACCTCGCCATTGTCGCCGATCAGAGGAGCAGCGATAAAATGCAGCCATTTCCCGCGGCTTCCAAGGGACGGAAAAAAATCCGTTACCTCGTACGCTCCGGCCCCCAGGTCCGCCCGCTGGTAGGAGTGGGGATACAGGACCGGTATCGTTCCCGTGGAACCGTCAACGATCAGGTCGGCAAGACAGGGGCGCTCTTCAGAATAAAACGCTCTCCAGTGGTGATTCGTTCCCAGGACTGCTGACGCTTTGATGCCGGTCATGTTTTCCAGCGCACGGTTCCACGATATGACCCGGTGATCGTTGTCAATGACAAACTTCGGAACAGGCGAGGCAGCAATGATTGCGTTCAGCTGCGCTTCGCGCACCCGAAGCGTTGTCACAAGATCGGGATCGCCTGCACCGGAATTCTTCTCCCGTTCCAGCCGGGGATCGTTTGAAGATCTCATATGTCACCCTCCCGTATGCCTGCACGGGTGCACGCCATGTTACCGGCCGCTATGCCGGTCATAAACCGGTTGGGGAGGTTTGTCATTCTTTTGCCTCCCGGTCATCCTCCGGGCCCTTGTGCACGGTTACGGTCCAGGTCGTCCCGCTGCCGGCATCCAGCGTGATCGTCCCGTTCACCTGGTCGACAAGGCTGGTCACCAGGCGCATGCCAAGCGACGCGGTATTCTTCCAGTCCAGATCCGCAGGCATGCCGATACCGTCATCCCGGACAACCAGCGTTATCCGGTCCTCCACGGTTGCGCCACTGATGCCGATTGTGCCTTCCCTTCCGTCCGGGAAGGCATGTTTGAGGGCATTGGACACCAGCTCGTTCATCAAAAGACCGAGCGGGACGGCGGTGTTGATATCTACCATGATCTCCTCCATGGTAAAATCGAGTTTCACCCGCCTTGTATCGGTTCCGAAAGACGAGAAGAGCTGGGTGGCAAGGAAGCGGGTGTAATCGGCAAAATCGATCCGGGAGAGGCTCGTGGAACGGTAGAGTTTTTCGTGGACAAGGGACATTGCCCGGACCCGGTTCTGCGTCTCGGAGATGATCTGCTTAATTGCGGGATCGTTTGTCTGGCGCATCTGGAGGTTGGTTAAGCTGATGATGATCTGGAGGTTGTTCTTCACCCGGTGGTGGATCTCCCGGAGGAGCACGACTTTCTCCTCCAGTGACGCCCGGATGGCATCCTCGTCCTGCTTCTGCTGCGTGATGTCGTGGGCGGCAACGATGATCTGGTCATTGCTGCCCTCCCGGCCCCGGATCACGGTTGCATGCACGGACAGGGGAGTGATGTGCCCGTCGATCCGTTGTATCCGGACCAGGTTCTCGATCCTGCCTTTCTCAAGCAGTCCGGCAAAGGCGGACTGGACCGTCCCGTCCTCGACAAGGTACCCGAAGTACGCTGTGCCGATCAGCTGATCCTGTTTGATGCCGGTCAGTAGCTCCCCGGCAGTATTGACATCCAGGATGATACCGTTTTTGTCGAGCACCACCATAAGGTCCGGGTTTGCCTCGATGACCGACCGGGTGTAGTCGAGGGATGCCTGTACTTTATTCTCGGCTTCCCTGCGATGGGCAACCTCTTCCTGGAGCGCCCGGGTCCGGTCCTTTACCATCTGTTCAAGGTTCTGGTTGATCCGGGCAAGGTCAGCTTCGGCTTCCTTGAGCCGGGAGATGTCCCGCATGGACTCGATCGCCCCGGTAACGGTCCCCTGCGAATCGATGAGGGGGGATGCAACCAGCGAGAGCGTCACCGGGCGATCGCCGTTTTTCCTTCTGATCCCGGTCTCGGCAGTGATCGTACGCCCCTCCTTATGGATACCGGTGTAGTTCATCCGCCCGGCATCCTGGTCCGGGTGAAGAACGAGATCGATGAGGATCGGGCGCCTTATGCCATACAGCCAGAGGCTGTATTCATGGTCGCCTTTCCCGATCATTTCAACCGCAGGAACCCCGCTGAGCTGCTCCATCGCCCGGTTCCATGCAACCACGACACCGTCCCTGTCGATGACGAACGTGGGATCGGGGAGGAAACTGATGATGTCAACAAAGAGTTGCCGGGACTCGCGAAGCGCGTCCTCGGCTGCTTTGCGCTCGCTGATATCGAGGGTAAACCCGAGGATCGTGTCATTGGGGAGCCGGGTGGTACTCAAAATGACCGGGCATGCAGACCCATCCTTTTTCTTTAAGCGCAATTCAAAACTGACCGAGGGTTCTGTCTTTAGCTGCTCCTGTGTGCTTATGAACTGGTCCAGGAATTCTTGTCGTTCTTTGGGAAGAGCAAGATCAAGGACCGTCATGGACATCATCTCTTCACGGGAATGGCCCAGGAGGCGGAGTGCGGCGTCATTGACATCCAGGTAGTGTCCTGAGCTGTCGGCAACAAAGATACCCACGGGAGAGTTGTCAACATAGGAGCGGTAGGTCTGTTCGGAAAGGATGAGCGCAGTTTCCATCTGTTTCCGGTCGGTGATGTCCCGGAAGTACCAGACCCGCCCATAATACATCCCGTCATTGCCGGCCATCGGGGCAGAATACCGGTCAAATACCCTCCCGTCTTTGAGGAGAATCTCCTCCCTGCTCTTCTCATCCCTGTTGGCATAGAGGTACTTGACCCGTGCAAGGAATTCTTCCGGGTCTGCCAGCTTGTCCATGACAAATGAGAGAACTCGTTCGTCCGAGCGGGAATCGATAACCTCCTGCGGGATCCCCCAGTTTTCTGTAAACCTACGGTTGAACGAAAGAATTTTTCCGGACCTGTCAACAATTAAGATTCCATCTGGCGAGGTCTCCTGCTGGGTCTTTAAGATCACGTTGGAGATCCGGATCTCTTCTTCAGATTGCTTCCGCCCGGTGATATCCTGAAGTGTGCCATGGAGCGCGATGACTTTTCCTGTCTCGTCACGTTTCACACCCCCGAAAGCATTTATCCATCGTATGCTGCCATCCGCCCGGACGAGTTCCAGTTCAAGGTTGTACGGTTTACCGGTATTGAGTGCATTTGTAACGGCAGCGTTGAGAAGATCCCAGCTGGCGGGAGTATAGATACGCGGCATCTCTGCATACGTGGGAGCGGGAAGTGAGGGGTCCTTCCCGGCGATATTGTAAAGTTCCTCTGACCAGGTCACCTTATCATTTTCCATAACCCAGTTCCATGTCCCGATATGTGCAAGGCGATATGCTTCTTTCAGGTTCTCATAAGCAGATGCCAGTTCCAGTTCAACCCGCTTGCGCTCGGTGATGTCCCGGATGATGCCGAGAACCTCCTGGTTGCTGAGGGCGACCATGCGTGCCTC
>JBFYKS010000119.1:0-2713 GCA_041305785.1 Methanoregula sp.
TGATTGCAGGTCTTGCCTATGAGCATACCTCACGGGTTATCCGGATTTCCGGGCTGGTTTTTGCAACGTTTCTCATCTACCTTTTCGGTCTTGCGTGGCTCATGTATTCCCTGGAACTCGGGTTCATTGCCGCAGTAATCACCGGAGTGCTCCCGTTCATCCCTGGGTGTGCGATCAAGGTTGCCGTGGCATACGTGATTGGCGAGCGTCTCCCATGATCCGTATCGACAAAATCCGCTACCAGTCACTGGCAATTGATGCACTGTCGATCGAACCCGGTGTCACGTCGGTGATTGGTGCAAACGGAAGCGGGAAGACCACGCTGCTTAAACTCTGCGCCGGTATTTACATGCCCGGTTCGGGATCAATCCTGGTAGACGGGGTTGAACCCCGTAAAACCGAGATCGGGTGGGTCAACGAATTTCCTGATCGCAATTTCCTGTTCGATACTCCCAGCGATGAAATTGCATCCCCGCTCCGCTTCCAGCACATCCCCCCGGGTGAGATAGCGCGTCGTATGGAAGAGATCTGGAGACGGTTTGGCATGGCAGGGTTAACCGATCGATCGGTGAGGGAATTGTCAGGAGGAGAGAAAGTCCTTGTTGCCCTTGCTGCCGCCATGATCACCAACCCCCGGGTGATAATTCTCGATGAGTGCGATTCCCATCTCGATTTTTTTACTGTGCAAAGGATTGACCGGATCCTTGGTGATTCATCAATCCCTTATATCCTCAAAAGCACGCAGGATATGGAGAATGCAAAAGAGAGCGATCGTGTCGTTTTTCTTGAAGGTAACCGGGTCAGGCTTTCCGGGAAGCCGGGCGAGGTCTTCTCTGAACTGAGGGAGACCCCCTTTTACCCATTTTCATGGAAGTGCCGGAGATGAGACTTGTACTGGACGGTGCCAAAATATCACGGGGGGAATGGCACCTCTCGGCCCGGGGCGAATTTTTTGAAGGAATTCACCTCATCAGCGGAGATGTCGGGAGCGGGAAATCAACCCTTGCACGGGTCATGGCCGGGCTTTTTCCCGGAGCGTCCGGCCCGGTATTTACTGAAGGCATCAGCTCGCAGATGATCTCGTTCCAGTTTCCTGAATACCATATCACCGGCACTACGGTACACGAAGAGTGCGAATCCTGGGGACTGGACCCATCCCTCCTCCTCCCGTCCATTGGTCTTGCACACAAAGCAAATTGCGATCCGCTCCGGCTCAGCCGGGGCGAACTGAAGCGTTTCCACCTTGCCTGCATCCTTGCCCGCCAGTACGATCTCCTCATCCTCGATGAACCGTTCAGTTCCCTTGATGTCTGCGAAAAACAGAGGGTCTGCCAGATCCTGTCCGGCAAAAGGACAGGGATCACCATCCTGTTCACGCACGAACAGGCGATCTTTCCCCGGGTTGACTACATCTGGGAGATCCTTGAGAGCCAACTTTGTTTCTGCGGTTCTCCCCCGGCATGCATCAGGAACTGGGTGCATGCACCGGCAATTATCCGGAAACTGGCAGAGCAGGGAAAATGCCCAGAAAATATCTCCCCAAAAGATCTGGAGGAGGCTGCATGCGCGACGTAAGGCTCCGGATAGGCACCGCGTCTCTTCTCTCAATTGTTGCCTTTTGTTCCCTTTCAGGTGCAGTTGCGGCATTTATCTGGTGGCTGGTATTTACCAAAAACCTGGATCTTGTCCGAAGGAGCCGGCTGGTTGGTCCCTCGATAATCCTGATCGGCTTTTACAGCCTGGTTCTCGGGTTCACCGGAGGAGACGGTCTCTCTTACTTCTTCAGGATGATGGTCGTCATCCTGATAGCAGCCTGGTTTCTATCCCGGCAGACGAGGGGTGAATTTTTGGATGCAGGGTGCTGGCTGTTTGGGAACCGGACCGGGTTTGAACTGGGCATGATTGCCGAGATGTCACTCCAGAACCTGCACGCTCTCCTCAGTGATTTTGACCGGATCCGCGCTGCAGAGCAGATGAAAGGTTTCCGGTCGGGTTTACGGAGCATTGTTCCCATTGGCCGGGTTCTTATTCATGGTACGCTCATGCGGGCTGATGACACCGCAGAACTGCTGGCGATACGGGGTTACGTTTGCGGCGGGACGTATGTTCCGGCCTTTGTACGGGAGAGAGGAGATGTAACCGCCGCCTTTTTTGGGGTATGCGCAGCGCTCATTGGCATGATTCCCGTTAGTGCATTTTTTATACTTTCCTGATGAATTTTTGAGAGGCTAAATCTGATAAAACGTGTCCCGCAGAGGTTCTCCTATGTACTCCGCCGCTCCCCATAAAATCAAAATTACGGATACTACCCTCCGTGATGCACACCAGTCACTTATAGCCACACGACTCCGGACCGAGGATATGATCCCTCTGGCTGAAAGCCTGGATACGTGTGGTTTTTTTTCCGTTGAGGCTTGGGGCGGTGCAACGTTTGACACATCCATACGTTTCTTAAATGACGATCCATGGGAACGCCTGCGACTCTTGAAAGGCGAGCTGGAGCGTACTCCCATCCAGATGCTCCTGCGGGGCCAGAACCTTGTCGGATACCGGCATTATCCTGATGATGTTGTCGATAAATTCGTAGCCGCAGCGCACAAGAACGGGATTGATGTCTTCAGGATATTCGATGCTCTCAACGATATCCGGAATATGCAGCGATCCATGGACCAGGTCAAATCGTGTGGTGCACACCTGCAGGGGACCATCTGTT
>JBFYKS010000120.1:0-3801 GCA_041305785.1 Methanoregula sp.
CCGGGTATCCGAGGTCTCCTGAAAAGGCCGGTCCAGCAGCCGGTTGATGAGCGTTGACTTGCCGACGCCGGATGAGCCGATGAGCGCGATGGTTGTTTTTGGCATAAGGAACGGTTCGAGCCGGCTCATCCCGTCACCCCGGATGGCACTGACGGGGATGACCGGGACATTCGGCGCGGACGGGGAAATTTCACCCGTGAGCAGGGCAGGGTCGCCCGTGAGATCGGATTTGTTGATCACGATGACAGGCTTTGCCCCCGATGCATGGGCGATCGCAAGGTATCGCTCTATCCTCCGCGCGCTGAGGTCATGGCCGGCTGCCGTGACAATGAAGACGAGGTCGATGTTGGCCGCGATCACCTGGTCGGTGCCCTCTTTTCCGGTCGTTCCCCGCGTGAATACGGATCTCTGCGGCAGGATATCAACGATCAGGGAGATACCGGCATCCGGCTGGTGGTGCAGCACCACAAAATCGCCTACCGCGGGAAAGCGCCCGAGTTTTTTTAAGGCTCCGGAGATCCCAGTCGTAACCGAGCCGCCCTCAATCACCACATCCCAGACGGTCTTCTGCCGGCAGACCACGCGGCCGGGCCGACAGGTTTTGGGATATTTTGAGAAGGCAAGGGAATGTTCTTCTGTCCAGCCAAGCTGTTCAAGGGTACAGGAATGCAGCTCGCTGCATCCGGAATCACTATCGTTCATTTTTAAAAACCTGAACTATTGTGCTGGAAAGATTGCACGCGGGGTTTCAAGGGGTTTGTGGTCGTTCCTGCTCAACCGAATGTTCAGAAACGGGGGAGGGAAACGAATCCCGCTTCACGCCCAGTACCGGTGCGTCTGGATGAAATTCCGTTCTGCTTTGAGGATCTCCCGGTAGAACGCATCCCCTTCGGTCAGGGTGGCAAGGATCCGGGAGGCGTTCTCGGGCCCAACTCCTCTCGCAGAGAGGGCGATGACCGCCTTCTTCCCGCTCGATAAGACGATGTTGGCATTGCGCATCAGCCGCTGCTCGATCGCCCGCTCCTCCATGTTCTTCTTCGCCTTGCCGACAACCGCGTACTGTTCCTCTTCATACGGCTTGAGTGCCGCGACCAGCCGTGCACCGCATTTCGTGCACTGGGGGTGATCGGCCACCCGGGAGACGACGGTCCGGCTCTTCCATTTCTTACAGTTCATGCAGGCAAGGATCACATCGTCGCCATCGAGCCGCTTTTTTAAGGTGGCGAGGACTGCCGCATCCGCGGTGGGCGGCGGGATCTGGTCGCGAGACGAGAGGAGACCCCCGGCGCCGATGAGGGAGTGGGGGCCAAGCGCCACCATAATCTTTCCCTCGCGGACGAGAGCGACCAGTGCCGCCGCGGTGTCGATGTCCATGTACTCCGAGAGGAGTTCGCGGTATGCTTCCTTCTGTACGACCGTGTCATCGAAGAAGTCGAGGAGCCGGTGGATGCTGATCTTCTCGTAGTCGGCATCCGGGTCGATGGCCCCGAACTTCTTGGCTATCTGCACCAGTTTCCACTTGAAGAGCGCGGTTCGCTTGAGAGCCAGCCGGAGGATCCCGGGCATGGTTGCCGGGTCAAGCGAGAGGAGAACATCGCGCACATCAGCAGCCCGGATGGCAGACGGGAGCCGGAGGAGCATCCGGTACGCGTCCAGTTCGAGCCCGACCACGGTCCCGTACCGGGCGGAGATGAGGATGGAGATGACCCGGCCGAGCGCCTCATTGGCCTTGTGACCGGCGCAGACATTGAGAACAACGCCGTCTTCGGTGTTCTCCAGCGTGATGAGTTCATCGGTGGGGACGAGCGAGCGGTTCCTGTCCATCTCGGTGAGGAACTTTTTGGCAAAGACGATCCCTTCCTTCCCGTCAGAATATTCTGAAACCGCCCGCGTCCTCCGCAGGGCACCGGCTTCCCGGGCCACCGAGTACGGCACCGGGATCTGCTCCCCTTCCCATGACGGGAGTTCCCCGGTCGCCTTCTTTGCCGGTTCAACCGTCAGTTTGCCGTCTGCGATCTCAAGAACGCGCCAGAGCTGGCCCTTGGTGATGAAGACCGCACCGGTGTGCACCCAGCCGACAACAAACGATTCATCAAGCGTCCCGACCGTGCGCCGGGTCACCATGTCGAAGATCGGGACCTTGCGTTCATCGTGGATCATCGAGAGGTTGGAGGAGAGATACCGCCGTGCCCGGGCGGTCGTGATGATCCGGCTCCCGTCGATCCGTACGAGCCGGTGCTCCTCCATCTGCTTGCAGACCTCGTCAATAAGCGGGCCGGCACCGGAAAAAAGCGAGGTTCGCTCGAATATCTCGCGGATTCGTGCAGTCTCGATCTCCCCGTACTCCACCGCGATTGCCGCAACCTGGTTGGCAAGGACATCTGCCGCGTTCCATTGCGGGACAACGCGCTCGATGGCATTCTCCTTTGCCCGTTTTGCGATGACCAGCGATTCGAGCAGGTCGTCAAATCCCGTGGCAAAGATCGTGCCCCGCGATATCGTGTTCAGCTGGTGGCCGGCCCTGCCCACCCGCTGCACCAGCCGGGCCACCTCGCGGGGGGAGCCGAACTGGATGACGTGGTCAACCCGGCCGATATCGATGCCCAGTTCCATGGACGAGGTGCAGATGAGGGTCCGTATCTCGCCCCGCTTGAACCGCTCCTCGGCATCGATCCGCACCTCTTTGGAGAGCGAACCGTGGTGCACCTCCACATCACCCCGGTTAAAGAGGGCATGGCCGAGCGCTTCTGCAGTCACCCGGGTGTTGACAAAGACAAGCGTGGAACCGTCGCGCTTCAGGGACCGTGCAAGCACCTCGGACTGGTGCCGGAAGTCGTCACCCACATATTTTACCGAGATGTCGAGATGTTTTGCCACCGGCACCTGCACGATCTCACAGGGGCGCGAGCCGCAGAAGGTGGTAGCGATGTCCTCAGGGTTTCCCACCGTGGCCGAGAGGCCGATCCGCTGGAAATTCCCGGCATAGACATGGAGCCGTTCAAGGGCTACTGCCAGCTGGGCACCCCGCTTGCTGCCGGCAAGCTCGTGGATCTCGTCCACGATGACATATTTCACGCCAGCCAGGTGCTTTCTTAAGACCTTTCCCATGAAGAGTGCCTGGAGGGTCTCGGGCGTGGTGATGAGGAGATCGGGCGGGGAGAGGGCCTGCTTTCGCCGCTCGTTCATGGGGGTATCGCCGTGACGGACGCCCACCCGGAGACCGAGTTCGCTGCACCACCATTCCATCCGGGAGAGGATGTCGCGGTTCAGCGACCGCAGCGGGGTGATGTACAGGGCTTTGAACCCCCCGCCCGCGGGAAGGGAGAGGAGGCCGTCAAAGACCGGAAACATCGCACTCTCGGTCTTGCCGGTGCCGGTCGGGGCAATGAGGATGATGTTCTTCTTGTCATGGATGAGCGGGATAGCCTGTTTCTGGGCATCAGACAGGGAGGAAAAGCCCCGTTTCTTCACGCACTCCTGGACCCGGGGATCGAGCACCTCAATCGCTTTCATCTGGTTCGATCCCCCGTAACGGGCCGATGTACGTCCCATCGGCAAGGATGATCTCCGCCCCCTCTCTCTTCATGCACCGGGAGACTGGCGAGAAGGGATCGTGCACAATGCGGGTAAGGTCATACCCGGCGATCTCGTTGAAGGCCGGGACAAAGAGTGCCCTAGTCACCGGTGCACCGGGCCCGCAGTTCAGCCCCAGCCGGGCGGTGTCCAGTTCTGCCCGGAGGTAGGCCGGGCCCTGGTGCGCACAGCCAACCTCGTCCCGGAGCGTGAGGAGGGGATGGTGGT
>JBFYKS010000121.1:0-5984 GCA_041305785.1 Methanoregula sp.
TTCGTCAACTCCCGGCAGGACAAGGCCGGCATCAATATCCGCCACCACCTTGAGCAGCTGCTGAGCGATCCCGCCGGGACATGGCTGCGGCCCGGCCGCTCGTACACGTTCCATGATACCGAAGACCGGCTCATCAATGCTGCCGGAATCGATCGCGGGATGGATACCGATCTCATCATCTTCATCTCCCGCCACGCCAGCACAAAGCCGATGCCGGTCCTCACCGTTCACGTGACCGGCAACTACCGTACTGCCGATCTGGGTGGGACGCCAGAAACCTTAACGCCCACAAACCCGGTGATGATGCAGGCAATTCTCCGCTCGCTTGCCCGCCACTGCCCGGAGGGCTACCAGGTTGCGTACGAGGTCACCCACCACGGGCCAACCGGTCTTGCCCTGCCCTCGTTCTTTGTCGAGATCGGCAGCACCGAGAAGGAGTGGACCGACCCGGTGGCAGGCCGGGCAGTAGCGATGAGCATCCTTGAGGCAGCCCCGCTCAATGCGATCCCCCTCATCGGGTTTGGCGGGATCCATTATGCGGTCCGCCAGACCGATATAGCGCTGACCACCCGGGGTGCGTTCGGGCACATCGCCCACACGCGGGAAGTGCCGTCCATGACCCCCCGGATGGCAGGGGAGATGCAGCGCATGAGCGGTGCTGTCGCTGCCTATATCGACCGGAAAGCGCTTAACAAGGGAGATCTCAACCGGTTGATAACCATGCTCGACGAACTCGCCATTCCCCAGCTCTCGGGAAGTGAGATCACCGCGATGGGAAACCTCTCCTGGGAACATTACCGGGCCGTCCGGGATCTGGCAGAGACGATCACGCCAAATGCACGCTGCTACATCCACGGGCTTGAGGATGACGCTGGCCCGCTTGCCGTGGTCCGGGCAGACCCGGTACTGCTTGCAGAAACCATCCGGTGCGACGAATCAGGCCTGATCTCCGCCCTTGATGCCCTGCCCCTGGTACATGTGTCCACGCAGAACAACCGCCTCCTTGCCGATTTCATCACCAACGACAAGGATTCATCAAAAATAATAAATGATTTAAATACATTGTGCGTAAAAATCATACGTAATAAAGAGATCACTGCAACGGAGAAAGATCACTTGATCATATCTAGGGTCCGGTTTGACCCCCACAAAGCGCGCGAACTGGGGGTTCTGCCCGGACCATTTTACCAGCAGCTGGCATCAGGCCAGACAATTTCTGTCAACGGCAGGGAGATTACTCCTGACATGGTGTCCTCCTGCAGTCAGACAAAAATCCACATCCCGGGGTTGGAGAAGTATTTATGAGGTCCATTGTTGAAGAGGCACTTACGAGGGCGAGGGACGAGCCAGTCAAGTCCACGCAGAATAACGAAGATCTTGACCAGATCCTGTCCGAACTCAAGACGGAGATCGCAGTCATCGGCTGCGGTGGCGGCGGGTCGAACACCATCTCCCGCATGATGGAAGAGGGGATCCACGGGGCCAAACTCATCGCCATGAACACCGATGCCCAGCACCTGATCCGTACCCACGCCGACCAGCGCATCCTTGTCGGCCGGCAGCGGACCCGGGGTCTCGGTGCCGGCTCCATCCCCCAGATCGGGGAGGAAGCAGCGCTTGAGAACGAGCAGGAGATCCGGGCCGTGGTCTCGGGCTGCGACATGGTCTTCATCACGGTTGGTCTTGGCGGCGGCACCGGGACCGGTGTTGCCCCGGTGGTTGCCAAGGCTGCCCGGGAAGAAGGTGCCCTCACGATCGCCATCGTCACCCTGCCGTTTGCGGCGGAAGGTGCAATCCGGATGGAGAACGCGGAGGCCGGTCTTGAACGCCTCCGGGACGTGGCGGACACCGTCATTGTTGTGCCCAATGACAAGCTCCTCGAAGTAGTCCCCAAGCTCCCCCTCTACGCGGCCTTCAAGGTTGCCGATGAGGTTCTCATGCGTGCGGTGAAGGGCATCACCGAACTCATCACCATGCCCGGTCTCGTCAACCTCGACTTTGCCGATGTGCGCACGGTCATGGAGCGCGGCGGCGTTGCCATGATCGGGATGGGCGAGAGCGACTCCGAGGACAAGGCGGCAGACTCGGTCAAGAAGGCAATCCGTTCCCCGCTTCTTGATGTGGATATCAGCGGCGCAACCGCCGCGCTGGTCAATGTTGTCGGTGGCCCGGACATGACCATGGAAGAGGCAGAAGGGGTTGTGCAGGAAGTTTACAACCGCGTGGACGAGAATGCCCGGATCATCTGGGGTGCCCAGATCGATCCGTCGATGCAGAACAAGATGCGGACCCTGCTTGTGGTAACTGGCGTACGGTCGCCACAAATATATGGTCGGAATGAGAAACTTACCCCCAAAGTACAGAAACAGTTTGAGATCGATTTTCTCAAGTGATACCATATGGAAATTTCAAAACCTGATTTCAAGACAGAAGCCATCCATGAGGAGTTAGTCCGCAAATACTGGCGGGTCCTCAAACTCGCGCGCACACCCACCCGGGAAGAGTTCACCAAGATCGCAACCGTTGCAGCAGCGGGTGTCCTCGTCATCGGCATGATCGGCTTTGTCATCTATGTATGCTTCGAACACCAGACGCTGCTTGGGTTCTGAATCCAGCGATAACCATGACACAGCCAACCCCCCCCGCAGCCCCCGGCACCGCGGCACCGGCAGAACCCGTGGTTCCTGAGGTCTTCAGTAACCGCATCTTTGCCATCAAGACCACTTCCAAGCAGGAGCGGACGGTAGCGGACAATATCCTCAAGGCGATCGAGACCAAGGCAACGGACGTCAAGGTGACCTCCATCATCGTCCCGAACGAGCTGCAGGGCTACGTGCTGGTGGAGACTCCCGAGAAGATGAACCGTATCGAGCAGCTCGTGGAGATGATCGCCCACGCGCGTGTCGTTGTCAAGGGTGAGACGAGCCTTGCAGAGGTCGGCCATTTCCTCATCCCCAAGCCGGTTGTTGCCGGTATTGAGGAAGGCACGATCGTTGAACTCATCGCCGGGCCGTTCAAAGGCGAGAAGGCCGTCGTCAAGCGGGTAGACTCCGCAAAAGAAGAGATCACGGTCGAGCTCTATGAGAGTGTGGTCCCGATCCCGATCACCGTCCGCGGCGACAATGTCCGCGTGGTCGAGAAGTTCAGCGACCGGTAATTTTTCCTTTTTTTTTTAAAAATCCCAACCCTGCCCCCTGCCCGTTCATTGGATGCAGCGAGTGCTCACCTGCCGGGCGGGGGCCGTCATTTGGAAGACCCGCTCTGCCGGACCGCCTCAACAACCGATCGCACCGCATCGGTCACGATATCCGGCCGGTCGAGCTGGACATAGTGGCTGGTATTTTGGGCGACAAGGTACGTCCCGTTTGCCGTGTCTCCTGCCATCTCCTGCTGGAGCGTGCGGAAGATCCGGTTGGCCCGGTCGTTCTCAAGCAGGATCGGCAGAGAAGCCCATTGGTGTTCCGGACGCTATCACGACAACGGGAATACCCTCCGGCACCGTGATCTTCTCCCGTTTGAGTTCATCGAAGATCGCAAAGGCGCTCTCCGCCTCGATCGCCCGGGCCTCCCAGAATGCCGGGTGTGTTGCAAGGAGCGCCTGGTATGCATGGTACTCGTAATCGGGCAGGCGGGGATCGACCGGCACAAGCCGGGGGTCTGCGGCATAGGTGCCGTCCGCTGCCCCCTCCCTGCCGGCCCGGATCCCGGCAACTGCCGCGGTCACCGCAACTCTCTGCGTTTCAGTGAAGGCAGTGCCGGTCCGCTCCATGTGCCATTCGGAGCCCGGGTCCACGAGGACGAGACCGGCCACTTCATTTGGGTAACGATGGGCATAGGACCGCACGTACTCGCCGCCAAGCGAGTGTCCGGCCATCACATACGGCGGCGGGATGTCGGCTGCCTGGAGCAGGGTATGGAGCCGTCCGTTGACCGCACCTGCCGAGACCGGCCCCGGCACCGGATCGCTCCAGCCATAGCCGGCCCGGTCATAACTGCAGACCCGGGTGAACGGCGACACGTTGGACTGCACGAACGCCCACGAGAGAGAGCAGTCTGTTGATCCGGCCTCAAGGATCACGACCGGGCCTCCCGCCCCCGTGCACCACAGGTGCATGAGGCCGCCGTCCACGAAAACGAGATCGCCCGGGGGCGGGTATTGTGCCGCAAGGGCCCGGGTGTTACCGTCAGGAACCGGTACCTGCGGGGCCGAAGGTGCGGTGCAGCCGGCAGCAAAAAGGAGGAGGAGAAGGCAGAGCACCGGCACACCGGCAGGCAGTTCAAAGTGGGGATGCACAGGGTTACCGTTCATACCTTGCTCTTTTTCCTCTGCTCGTTTATCGCGTCCCGATTTGCAGCCGCTGCGGCAAAGATGGAGAGCAGGGCGAGCCGCATCTTCTCGAACTCGTCCATGCCGGTCTCCTTCCCGTCAATCATGGGCGGGCAGTAGGGGATATCCCCGACTGCACTGAAGTCGTCTTCCGCAACAAGTGCACCAAACGACCTGCCGATCTCCGGCTCGATTATGTCGTCGAGCGGGTTCTCGCCCCGGACTTTGACATCGATGTTCAGGGCGTCCTCCAGCTGCTTCAGCGTTGTCGTCGCGAACCCGAGGACGATTACCTCCCGGGGGTCGAAGACATTGATGAGGGTATACATGCGGTTGCTGCCGCCTTCCGTATCATCGCCCTCCACTCCAAAGCCTGTAGTGTGGAACCACGCCCTGCGGAAATCTTCGTACGTCTTTTTCTCCCTGAGCCGCCGCGTGAGGATGGAGACGGTTGTGATAAGCCTGGGTTTTTCTTCTGCCATACCAGTCACTACGGGAGATTTGGGGAGCGGGATTTATTTGCTGGCAGTGCGGGCAGGATGACGAGCGCACAGTGACCCCGGCCACCAAAATTTTGGAAATCCGGGATCACATCACATCGTGGAACGTCGGGTCTTCTTGAAAAAAACCCCCTGTTTGGGAAGTCCGGTCCAGACAAGGAATTTTAAGGATATAAAACCCATTTTTTCAAATTGAGGCTTCATGGAGATTAATTGCCCGAGATGCGGGAGCAAAGTTCCGGACAGCAAATCGCAGTTCTGTGATAAATGTGGCAATAAACTGCCCGATACCCTGCCGCAGAGTGTTATCAATACCTGTATACAATGCGGCAAGACTGCCCCGGCCAGCACCTCATTATTCTGTGATTACTGCGGCACCCAGCTGCCACAACAAACCACAGTCAATTATGGCAAAGTATGCACAACCTGCCGGCGGATGGCTCCCTCATCCGAGTCGGTATTCTGTGATGTCTGCGGCACAAGACTCACTCCTCTCTCTCCCCCGGTAAGCAGGGGTGTGTCACTCCCGTCTCCCGCGATCCCCCACATCGCGTCGTCGCCCCATAAGGAAGAACCATCAACAACCGTAGCAGAGGAATCTCCTGAGTCCGCGGCGGAGAAGAATTCGAAAGTATCTGTTTTTGTTCTTCGTTTTGCGCTGGTCTTTGGCATTGTTGGATTCTTTATCAATCCCCTCATCGGGATCGCTATTGTGGTCTTGAGCGCCTATGCCGTGTACCAGGATGCAAAGGAACTTCGCACCGGATCGTTCAGTGCAAAGGTCGAACCCTTCAGAACGGTAACGTGGCGACCTGCTGGCTGGGGGCTGATTGTCCTTGTCGTGTGGATAGTAGGCCTTCCATTATACCTCGTTTACCGGGAACAGTTATTCCAGATCTTTATCCATGGAGGACTTTTACCGGAACCTGCCCGGGAAAAAGCTGGAGAACCCGAACCAGAACATGCGCCGGGTTCTGTTGAGGAACCGGCTGAGCTCCCCGTGCTCGGACCGGAGGGAGAACCTGCAATGCTCCATCCCGATGCCGGTGGATTTGAACCGGTCATTGAAAAGACCGCAGATACTTCGTATACGGTTCCTCAAAAAACAGAACCGTTCAGTACTGTGTTCGTGACCTCCAACGAAGCGGAACCCGAAG
>JBFYKS010000122.1:0-7591 GCA_041305785.1 Methanoregula sp.
TCTTGAGATACCAAGCTGATTGGATTATGCCCTTCGTGGCAGGACCGGGTTCAACGTAGTTTGTCGCTTGATGAACCCGTCCTTTCTTTTTACACTATCAGGTTTAGGCCAGCAATGGCCCTGGCCCGATAAGCGTTAATAGTATGCATATCATTATAACCGTTTTTATTTTGTTTTTTTGATTTTTAAATTGATTTAAACTCTTTTTCATGCGATTCGGGTTTGAATAATCACCTATTTATGAAACGGGACGCGCCCAACCGTTCATTTTTATAAAACTATGCCGGAATGCGGCAGCAGTACTCTGAATTTTTACCTCATCAGTGAAATGAAAAAAGGTTTTTCCTGCATCAGAATTTTTTTACATTTTCAGCAGCACTTCAGCGTTCCACCTCCAACAACGGAACTCCCCCGGATGCGATAATAATGCAGCACCGGATCAATGTTATATTCAGGTCAGGCAGCACCCAGCTCCCACCTCTCCCCAAAATTTTATGGTGGTTCACAACTCCCCGATATCCTCGTTCCAGAGCGCCGGGTTCTTTTGAATGAACTCCTCCATCATCGTGACGCACTGTGGAAGATCGAGATCGATAACCTCGATCCCGTGCTCCTCCATGAACGCCCGGGCACCGGCAAAGGTGCGGGACTCCCCCACGACAACTTTTGGGATCCGGAACTGGACGGCGGCACCGGCACAGAGGTAGCAGGGCATAAGGGTGGAGTAGAGCACCGTATTCCGGAACGACCCGATCCGCCCCGCGTTCATCAGGCAGTCGATCTCCGCGTGAATTATGGGGTCGCCTCTCTGCACGCGCCGGTTGTGCCCCCGGCCGATGATGGCATTGTCCAAAACCAGCACGGAGCCGATGGGAATGCCCCCTTCAGAACGTCCCTGCCGTGCCTCTGCAATCGCCTCCACCATGAACGGATCATTGACCAAAGGATCTGCTGACATCTCCTGCACCTCCGGCTACCAGCGGTCGGGTATCCCCCCGATGAGCGGCGTTAGGAAAACGTACACCGGCAGGAACAGGGCCGCCGCAACCTGGTTGTACCACGGCAGTTCCGCAACCGGCACCACCCCGAAAGCAAAGACCCAGGCAACGAACCCGAACGCAGAGACTGCGAGCTGGATCCCGTCCGTGACCCCCTCGATCTTCCAGAGCCAGAGCAGCGTTACGGCAATGCCGGCAAGCAGGATCCAGCGGGCGAGCAGGGAGAAGAACGGCTGGTAGGCGAACAGGGCATAGGTACTGCCATAGACGGCAACGTACAGGACAAGGGCCTCGACGGGGATGTATTTTACCAGCCGCTCCCGGTACGAGTCGGTGCGGATCTCCTCTCCGGACAATGCCGGCCCGCGGGTATTTACCGCATCATAATTCCGTTTCGTGACTACCAGCCGCAAAAAAATGTTCCCTTCAGAGCATCTCTATGCACCAGGAGATGGATATACATTGCGCCCCGGCGCAGGAACGGGTTGCGGGGTAAAAAAAAAGATCAGAATTGGGCCCCGTCAGATCCTGCCGGGTTGAAGGGTTTATTTGGGACCGCGGTCTGGGTCGGGACGATGGTTCCGGTGGGCAGGGGCGTTTGGGACGGAGTCGGTGTGAAGACGGGCGTGATGACTCCCGTCGGGGTGCCCTCCGGCACGCCGGCATTGCCCGGGCAGTCTTTCCCCCCGATGGCATTGCAGTAATAGGTTGCAAGCCGCTGCAGGGTGTCTTTGGGCTGATGGGGTTTGATGACCGGGTTCTCCTGTCCCAGGTTGGTTGTGTACTTCAGGGCATCGGGATAACTCAGGCTGGCAGCGTTCATCAGGTACCCCATCGTGACCATGCCGGTCCGGTCGGATCCGTGCGTGCAGTGATAGTAGATCAGCCGTTTCTTTGCGGAGGGATCCTTCTCTTCCATTAAGGTGTTCATCCGGGCTATCAGGTCTTTGTAGCTGCAGGTACCGCCGCTTACCTCATCATCTGTATTGAGGAGCCGGTTGCAGACCCCGTAATTGTCGGGGCAGCCCTCCACGCTCGACCAGATGAGGGTGGCCGGCTGGCCCCTGAGGGTCCCCTCCTGGACCGCTTGTGTGCACTGGCTGAATTTTCCCCCGAACTCCGCCTTCTCGATATCAAAGTAGTTCGTATTGTCGGCATGGTTCAGGAGGCTTATCACGATCACGTGGTAGTCTGCAAGATCGAATGACTGCATCTCCCCGGTAAGGAAGGTCTTTTTGGAATCCGGCAGGTAGACCGGAACAACATCCTTCTCCTTTTTGATCATGGCATTGAGGTTCTCGTACGCGAACTGCCAGTCTGCTTTGTTCCTGCAGCCGTTTGCGGGATCGGACCCGTCACGGAGGATCAGGGGCAGGGGTCCCCGCACGAGCAGGTTCCCGTTTGCTTCATTGACATCCACGACCGTGGGTGCAGCAATTAACTGCCGGCTCGCCTCTTCAAGGTTGTAGACGCCCTTGCAGTTTGTGCCATCCGGTGATACATCTCCTTTCTGTCCCATCAGGTCCATGACGCCATCGTTCTCCGGTGGCCGGGGGATCTCCTCTGGCGGGAGAAGGATCCCGGTTCCGAATATTCCGATGGCGACAACGATTCCTGCGATAGCTATGCACACGCCAAACAGCACGAGCCGGCTGAGTGGTGATTTTTCAGATGGCACTCCTGACATTTGATGGTTCTCCCTACCGGTGTTTCAACCATTCCTGTTGGGGGAGCAGGTATATAAGAGCCGTGAAGTTGGAAAAAACTGGAGGAAAAAATTCCGCCCCGGTCAACCCGGCAGGAACCCCTCCGGTTCATCCCCGGACCAGGAAATCCGGCAACTTCCCTGGTCCGGATCCATGCAGGAGCGCTTTGTCGGGGGCGGCGGGTGTTTTTTGTCTGGAACCCCAACCGGCAATTCCTGAAGCGGGCCATGTTCAAGGAGAATCAGAAAACCGGTTGGCGTTCCCGGGGCTGGCACAAGGGGAGCTGCCCGTGCCATGAAACGGGGATATCTCCAAAAGCCAAAATTTCCAGATCCCTCTGGAACGAAAAAAGGTATCGGGGAAAAATTATGCCCCGGTCCGCTTCTTGATGATCTCGAGGGCTTCGAATGCTTCCCGGCGCACGGTCACGTTCTCGTCCGCGAGGAGGCCGGTTAAGTGGTCCACGGCTTTCTGGTCGCCGATCTCCCCGAGGAGGAGCGCTGCCCGTTTCCGGACATCGCTCTGGTCGTCCTTCAGGACCATGATCAGGGGCGTTGTTGCCGGCTGGCCGAGCATCCAGAGGGCCTCCATTGCCGCGGTCCGGGTCCTTGGTTCGCCCTGCCGGAACACCTGCATGAGCGGGGCGATTGCCGGAACCCCAAGGGCTGCGAGCGCCTTCACAACCTCGATCCGGACGATCCGTTCGGGGTCATCCAGCAGCGCGACGACCGGGGCGATTGCCCGCGTGTTGCCGATCTGCCCGAGCGCCTCGACTGCACCCCGGCGGATACCGGAGTTGGTCTCGCCAAGGGCCCTGATGAGGGGCTCGATAGCCGGCTCGCCAAAGGTCACCAGCGCCAGCATGCTCCTCCGGCAGACATCCTCGTTCACATCGATCAGGGCCCTGATGAGGGGCTCGATAGCCGGCTCGCCCAGGGAGACGAGGGTGGCCATAGCCGCTGTCCGGACATGCTCCCTTGTATCGTTGAGGGTCTCGATTAAGGGGCCGACTGCCCGTGCGTCCCCGATACGCCCGAATGCGACAGCGCACTCGTACCGCACGCCTGGATCTGCGTCCTTTAAGCACTCGATGAGGGTCCCGACTGCCCGTTCCTCGCCCATGATGCCCAGTGCCTGGATGGCGCCCCGGCGGATGAGCGGGTAGGCATGCTTTGTCGCCCTCATGAGCGGTTCAACCGCAGGCTCGCCGATGAGCTGGAGCGCACGGATGGTCTCCTGCCGTACATCATCCCGCGGCTCGTCCAGCGCCCTGATGAGCGGCTCTACGGCCGGCTCCCCGATCTTGCCCAGCGTGTCTGCCGATCCGCGGCGGATGATCCAGTACTCGTCCCTGAGGCCCCCGATAAGGGGCTCGATGAACGGCTCCCCGAGATCTCCCACCGACCTGACGGCACTCCACCGGGAGTCGAGATCGCCCTCGGTCAGTGCCCTGAGGAAATTATCGGAGCGCTCTTTTTGTGCCCGGAGACGCGCTTCCTGGTCTTCCCCCTCCTTCCCGTCCTTGCCCGATTTGAACATGTTCAGGAACTTCTTGGTGATGCTCATATAGTACTCCGAACGATTGTTTGGATAAAATCCCTCAAATAGGTATCGGATACCCGTTTTGTCGTTTTTGTGCCGCTTCCTGCCTTTTTGGGGCCTTAATTGGGGATGGGAGTGTGAATCCGGCCCCTTCTCCTGCACCCGCGCAACCCGCTTTTTATTCCCATGACGTAACCGGGTTCGGGTATTTTTCTCAAAGGGGTTCTGTGGCTTGCACTGTTTTACAAAAAGAATCCCGATGGTTACCCGGCTCCGAAAGCCGTGGGGGGAAGGCGGGAGATTTCCGCGACTGCCGGAATGAAAAAGGAGCAGGTTCTATGCGTACCCTACGGTGAACTGGGTGGAACCGGACGTTGTCTTTGGCACATCGCTCACGGATGCCGTGTAGGTACCGACCGGCAGGGTACTCTCGAGCCGTGTCCGGTAACTCCAGGTGTTGTCTGCCGTTACCGAGAATGTCCCGAGATCAACCCCGGTGGAAAACCGGTCCGGCCCGAACAGGACGAGCCTGACATTCCGTGCTCCTGTCGTGCACCTGCCGGAGAAGGTTATGGAATCTCCGGGGCTTGCAGCATACGAGCTCGGAATGACGGTCACCACACCGTTGCCGATAGCCCTGAACTCTTTCCTGTCGGAGACCGTGCCTGCGGTATCGCTCACCACGATGGTGAAGGTTCCTGACTGGAGCTTGGTTCCCGGGTTCCAGGTATAGGTCCAGGCATTGATCGCATCGGTCTTCACCGTATCGAGGACTACCCCGTCGGTATAGTATCCCGGCCCGTACAGGGTCAGGACAATATTTTTGCAGCCGGTGCAGGTACCGGAGAAGATGATCGAGTCCCCGATGATCATCTCATCCCTGCTGACCCTGACCGTTAACCCGGGCGGGATGCCGGTGCTGAGGTACCCGGTATCCGCTGTAGGCATGATGGTGACCGGGACTGCTGAGAGATCAGCAAAATAATTTGAGGTTCCCGAAGGTACCGAAACCACCGACTGCCAGCTGGTGTAGCCGCTCATGCGGTATTCGAGCGTGTGGCTCCCGGGCTCGACACCGGTGATCGTGCTCGGGGTGGTCCCCCGGTACTGGTTGTCGAGATAGATCTCTGCCCCGGGAGGGGTGGACGTCAGTTCGAGCGTGCTTTTGTCGGCAGGCACGTCTGCAACACACCCGGCCAGCAGGATACCTGCTGCCAGTATTCCGATAACAATCTCACGGAGCATCACTTAATCCCGAACCTCTTACGATAATCGTTACTGTGGAGCCTGATATAGATTTGCAAGTCCGGGCCGGGTCTGACCGGCCAGCCGGCACCGGCGCCCCCTTGCGAACAAACCCGGTGCCCTTCAACAGGTGCCAATCAGGCGCAGCACTTCCTGTGCAAGGGCAACACTCTTCTCCTCGTTCACCATCAGGGTGTCGAAACGGTTCGAGAGGCTCACTTCGACCGGGTCCCGGATATCCTGGATGAAGATGTCGGTGAGCCCGTCGTAGCAGTTGTAGGTCCCGATCGAGCTGGGCTCGAACCCTGCTGCTGTCATCAGGGCGCCGGCCGGGCCGCTGACGGGTGCGTTCCCGATGAACGGGCTCACGGTAACCACCGGCTTGTTCCGCAGCGCCTGTTTGATACCGTCGCACTGGAGGATCGGCAGGATACTCGTGATGGGGTTGGAGGGGCCGATGACCACGGCGTCGCTCGCTTCGATTGCGGCAAGCGCCTCCGGGGTTGCCACCGGGGGCTCCCGGTAACTCCGGACCACCTCCTTGATCTCGATCTGCCCCTTTGCCCGGATCCAGTAGTCCTGGAAATGGATCAGGCCGAGCTCGGTCCTCACCTGCGTGGTCACTTCGGTATCGGTCATGGGGAGCACCGTCTCCCGGACCCCGTACCGCTCGCAGAGAAGGGTGGTGATGTTGGTCAGTCGCATCCCGTTCCGGAGCATGTCCCCGCGGGCTATGTGCACGGCCCGGTCCCGGTCGCCGATAGCGATGAACTCGTCAAGCCCGAGACGGGCCGTCTCTTCGTGGGTGGTGAACGTGTCGTTCCGGACCCCCCACCACGTATCGGTATTCAGGATACCGGAAAAGAGGTACATCACCGTGTCGAGATCCGGCGAGATATGGTTTCCGGAGATCCAGATGTCTTCGGCAGTGTTGACGATGACGGCAATCTCGTGACGGTCCATCACCTTCTGCATGCCCCGCAGGAGCTTTGGGGTACCCGTGCCCCCGGAAAGGAACGTGATCATTACTAGAATACTTTTATGCGTTGTATATGAAGATTCTTAAGAAGGGAATTTGTGAAGATCATCAAGGACCCGGTCCACGGGTACGTTGAAGTGGAGGACTTTGCCCTCGCCCTGCTCGACTCCCCGGCACTTCAGCGTCTCCGCTACGTGAGGCAGCTTGGCTTCTCCTATCTTGTCTATCCCGGCGCAAACCACACGCGCTTCGAGCACTCGCTTGGGACCATGTTCCTTGCCGATGTTGCCTGCAGGCGTTTCCAGCTCGGGGACGAGGAGCGCATCCTGGTCACTGCCGCGGCGCTCCTTCATGATATCGGGCACGGCCCGTTCTCCCACGCGAGCGAGCCCCTGATGGAGCTCTTCCTCAACCGCACCCACGATGATATCGGGGCGCTTGTCGAGGAGCAGGCCGGAAGCATCCTCCGAACATGGGAGATCGATCCCGCCGAGCTCTGCGCGGTTGTAAAGGGGAAGCATCCCCTCTCCGGGATCATCCACGGGGATCTTGACGTGGACCGGATGGACTACCTTCTCCGTGATGCGTATTATACCGGCGCCCCGTACGGCACGGTTGATGCCCAGCGGCTCATCCGTCACCTGATCCGGACCGACACGGGCACGGTGCTGGACGAGAACGGGGTGAACGCTGCCGAGTCGCTTTTGATCGCCCGCACCCTGATGCGGCCGAGCGTCTATTACCACCACGTCAGCCGGATCGGCGAGAGCATGTTCCAGCTCGCGGTGCTCGAACATCTTTTTGGGAAAGGATTGGAAGCCGCACAGGCACTCCTCACCATGGATGACGCAACCTGCCTGCACACGCTGCGCACATCGGACAACCCGGTCAGCCGCGATCTCGCCGAGGGACTGTACGGCCGGCGGCTCTACAAGCGCGCTCTCACGGCCGGCAGCGACCAGGTGAACATCGCGGCGTTCCAGGACGGGATACCCATTTCCGCAATCCGGGACTATGCCGCCCGTATCGCAGAGAACGCCGGGATCCGTCCTCACGAGGTGCTCGTGGACATCCCGTCCATCCCAAGCGAGCTCTCCCTTGGCGTGCGGGTGAAGAACCGG
>JBFYKS010000123.1:0-5044 GCA_041305785.1 Methanoregula sp.
CATCCTGCTGGTTGACCCGCAGGGGGAGGTCCGGTTGAGCCTTGACCCGTCCGTTGGATCTGTCCACGATACCGTGAAACAGGATCTTCCTGTGGTCCTCAAAACCGGGGAGGCAACTCTCACCGAATTCCATGTGATCCCGGGGACCATGCATCCCCACCTCGATCTCATCGCGCCGCTGGTCACGGAAACGGATGGCGTCCGCACACCGGTTGGTGCCGTAGTCCTGGCAATTGACCCTGCCGATTTCCTCTACCCGCTCGTCCAGTCCTGGCCGGTCCCGAGCGACACCTCCGAGACCCTGCTCGTCCGGCAGGACGGCGACCAGGTCCTCTTCCTCAATGAGCTCCGGCACCAGCAGGACACCGCGCTGAACCTGACCATCCCGCTCACGGAGTCCCATGTCCCCTCAGTTATGGCGGTGCTCGGGACCACCGGCCCCTATATCGGAAAAGATTACCGGGGCAATGAAGTCATCTCGGTTCTTGAACCGGTCCCCGGTTCGCCGTGGTTCATGGTCGCAAAAGTCGATACCGGCGAGGCGTTTTCGGTCTGGCGCAGCAGTTCACTGCTCATCACCGGGATTGTCACCCTTGTCCTGATCGGTGGCATTATTGCCATTCTCCTGCTCTGGCAGCGCCGGCAGAAATACTATTACCGGTCCCTGTACGCTGCTGAAGCGAAACGCAGGGAGGATGAAGCGCGGGAACGGGAACGGATGGAGACCCTGCTGCGTCTTGCGGAGATGGGGGGGGCAACGGAGCAGGAACTCTCGGATTTTGTGCTCGACGCGGCGTGCCGGCTCACGGCAAGCCCGCTCGCGTTCATCGGGACGATGAATGCCGACGAATCTGTCTTTGACATCACGGCATGGTCGAAGTCCGCAATGAAGGACTGCACCGTTGCCCAATCCCCGATCCACTACCCCATCGGTAAAGCCGGTATCTGGGCGGAGGCGGTCCGGCAGCGCAAGTCCCTCATGGTCAACGATTATGCCGCCCCGGCTCCTGGCAAGAAAGGGCTCCCCCCGGGCCATGTTCCCGTCACCCGGTTCGTCTCGGTGCCAATCTTTGAGGAGCAGCGGATCGTGATGGTCTGTGCTGTTGCCAACAAGGATGCGGACTACACCCAGACCGATGTCGACAACCTCACGCTCCTGATTCAGGGGGTCTGGAACCATATCCGGAAACGCGATGCGGCAGAAGCGCTGCAGCAGAAGACAACCGATCTCGAAGCCGCGTACGAGGAGATCACGGCAAGCGAAGAGGAGCTCCAGGCGAACTTCGATGAACTCGTCCGTATCCAGCGGGCGCTTGGCGAGAGCGAGGCAAAGTTCCGCGAGACGGTGAAACTTCTCGATGAGGGCTATTACCGCTGCACGCTTGACGGGGTCCTCATCGAGCACAACCTCGCCTTCAACCGCATCCTCGGGTTCGATCCCGGCCGTGACCTCAAGGGAAGCCTGCTGCCGGACTTCTGGCAGAACCCCTCTGACCGGTCCTTGTATTTAGAGGAACTTATGGACAAAGGGTATGTCCGGAATTTCACGATCCCTGCAAAGACGGTGACCGGCAGACCCATGATCGTGCTGGCAAGCGCCCATATCACCAGAACCGGGTCAGGAGAGATCGAGGGGATCGAAGGGACGTTCTCCGATATCACGGATCTCCGGCAGGCAGAGGAAACGGTCCTCACGAACGAGCGGGAGCTCAACGCGCTCTTCCAGAGCATGATCAATGCATTCGTGCTCTTCGAGTCGGTCTTTGACGAGAACGGCAGGTTTGTCAGTTACCGGTTTGTCCGGATCAATGATGCCTACGAGCGTATCACCGGCGTGAAAAGCGACGAGGTGCGGGGAAGGACCGTGCATGAGGTCTGGCCGGGCACCGAAGAGAGCTGGGTCAGGGCGTACGGCGAAGTGGCAGTGACCGGGGTCCCGGCCAGCTTTGATATGTACCATGAACCGACCAAAAAATTCTATCACTGCAATGTGTACCGTCCGCAGAAGAGCAGTGACCGCTTCTGTGTCGTGTTCGAGGATATCACCGACCGCATGAGGGCGGATGAAGAGATCCGCTTCAAGAACGTCATCCTTGCAACCCAGCAGGAGTCATCTCCCGACGCGATCCTGATCGTGGATGACCACGGGAAGGTCCTGACGTACAACCGGAATTTTGTGGATATCTGGAACGTTCCGGCAGATCTTCTGTCAACGGGGACGGATGAACCGCTGCTCCGGTATGTGACTTCGCAGCTTGCCGATCCGGATGCCTTCCTCTCCCGGGTACTGTACCTCTACGACCATAAGGATGAGAAGAGTTTCGAGGAACTCCTGCTCAAAGACGGGCGGGTTTTTGAACGGTACTCGGCCCCGATGAATGGGGAGACGGGCAGATATTACGGGAGGGTGTGGTACTTCCGGGATATCACCGGACGCAAGCAGGCAGAGGAAGCGCTGCGCGAGAGCGAGGAGCGGTACCGGGAGTTCTTCACCACCTCCCGCGATTCAGTCTTCATCACCACGCCCGGGGGCGAATGGATCGATTTTAATGATACGGCTCTTGAGATGTTCGGGTACAGCAGCCGGGAGGAGCTGATGGCGCTGCCCCTGCCAAACCTGTATGAATATCCCAAAAAGCGGGCAGAATTTCTGGCCCTGATCGAGCGGGAAGGGTACATGAAGGAATACCCGGTCCGGCTCCGGAGAAAAGACACGACAGTTATCGACACGTTCATCACCGCGGTGCCGCTCAAAAACCCTGACGGTTCCGTGCGGGCGTTCATCGGTTCGATACGGGATGTTACCGAACAGATCAGGGCTCAGGAAGCCATCCGCACCAGTGAGCGCGAACTGGATGCCCTGTTCCGGGGGATGATCAATGCGTTTGTGCTCTTCGAGTCGGTCTTTGATGAGAACGGCAATTTTGTCAGTTACCGCTTTATTCGCATCAACGATGCCTTCGAGCGTATCACCGGGGTGAAGAACGATGAGGTGCGGGGCCGGACCGTGCACGATGTCTGGCCCGGCACCGAGCCCGAATGGATCCGGGCATACGGCGAAGTTGCGGTCACCGGTGTGCCCAGTACCTTCGACATGTTCCACGAACCGACAAATAAACTCTATCACTGTAACGTGTACCGGCCGGGCGAGAGCAGGGACCGGTTCTGTGTCATCTTCGAGGATATCACCGCTGGGAAAGCCGCAGAGGAGCGGCTCCTCGCAAGCGAGGAGAAATACCGTATTCTCTTCACCCGGATGATCGAAGGCAGTGCACTCCACGGAATGATGTATGACGAATATGGAAACCCGGTCGATTATCGCATCCTTGATGTGAATCCCTCATTTGAGTCCATCCTTGAACTCCGCCGCGAGAAAATCGTCGGGAAGACCAGCCGGGAGGCGTACGGGGTTGATACCCCTCCGTATCTTGAAACCTACGCACGGGTGGCAGCCACCGGCATGCCGGAAGTCTTCGAGGTCTTCTTTGAACCGATGAACAAGTTCTTCTCGATCTCGGTCTTCTCTCCTGAGAAAGGGAAGTTTGCCACGATATTTGAGGATATCACCGAACGCAAACAGGCCGAGGAGACACGGGAGCTCCTGATCCGGCAGCTCGAACAGAAGAATGCCGAGCTCGAACGGTTCACGTACACCGTATCCCATGATCTCAAGAGCCCGCTCATCACGATCCGGGGATTTGCCGGCCTCCTCGAGAGCGATTCCAAAGATCCCCTGCTGCTCAAAAAGGATGTCGGGCGTATCATCACGGCCGCCGATACGATGCAGCAACTCCTCTCCGATGTCCTGGAACTCTCCCGGGTTGGAAAGATCGCTAGTCCCTCGCAGAAGATCCCGTTCTCGACCATTGCGAACGAAGCCGTGGAACTCCTTGCCGGGCCGCTCACGGAACGGGGGGTCACGGTCGATATCGCACCGGACCTTCCCGAAGTGTTCGTGGACCATGCCCGTATCCGGGAGGCCCTGGTGAACTTACTTGAGAATGCCATCAAGTTCTCAGGTGACCGGCCGGATCCGGTGATACGGATCGGCGCTGACTGCTCCGGGGAGATGCCGGTCTTTTTCATTGCGGACAATGGTATCGGCATCGATCCCCGGTACCTTGAGCGGATCTTCAACCTCTTCGAGCGGCTCGATGTCGCAACCTATGGGACCGGGGTCGGCCTGACCATCGTCCGCCGGATCATCGAGGTCCATGGCGGGAAGATCCGGGCAGAATCCGAAGGTATCGGGAAGGGCGCGACGTTCCGGTTCACGCTGCCGGGTAAGGAAGAAAAATGAGAATTGCAATGCACAATCCGTCCAAAAACGAAAAAAGATCTTTTTCAATGGTCTGAAAAGTGTACTGAACCAACACAATTATCATCAAAAAAATGTACACATTCAATCATTTATGGAACGTAAAATTTCCGCCATACTGAATCAATGGAAAAAAACACCTCATCATAAGCCTCTTCTCCTGCATGGAGCCCGCCAAGTAGGAAAGACCTATTCGGTACTTGAGTTTGGGAAGAAACATTACAAAAATGTCGTCTATATCAATTTTGAATCAAATGCAGAGGCAGCAAATATCTTCAGACGCGATCTGCAACCATTACGGATTATCAAAGAACTCGCCGCGTTGTCCCAGGCAACAATCCTTGCGAAAGATACCCTGATATTTTTCGATGAGATCCAGGTCTGTGAACAGGCTCTTACGTCCCTGAAATATTTCTGCGAAGATCCTGCCGGGTATCATATCATCGCTGCCGGCAGCCTGCTCGGGGTAGCTCTTAACCGAAAACACTCTTCATTTCCTGTCGGAAAGGTCGAGATGATCACCCTGTATCCGCTCGATTTTGAAGAATTTTTATGGGCTCTTGGGAAACGTGAGCTTTCTGAACTGATCCGGGAATCATACAATTCTGATACCAGGATGGCTTTGCACGAAACTGCCCTTGATCTCTACCGGCTGTACCTGGTCGTGGGGGGTATGCCTGGCGCAATTCTGGAGTACCGTGACCGGCAGGATTTTGATCTTCTCCA
>JBFYKS010000124.1:0-9152 GCA_041305785.1 Methanoregula sp.
CGGTAATGGATTCCGAAGTCTCGAATGCACTGGCTGCACCGAAGATGCTGCACGCGACAAGCAGGAGGCAGGTTATGATAATAATGCGTCTGGGTTTCATGGTTTATGCTCCGAGTTGCGAGATGAGGAAGATCCCATAGATCACTGAAGGAACACCGGCGCAGAGGATCGCGTCCCGCGGGGATAATTTCTGCGCATGCTCTATCCCGTTGATCCAGAGGAAGGCAGTCCAGAGGAAGAATACGAGGGTAACGAGGCTGGTGACCTCAAGGTACTGGATCATCACCGGATTCTGCATCATGGCGTTTGTGGCTGCCTGGACTCCCTGGATATCCTGGCTGAGGTGAGCCGGAAAAACCGCAACCGCGGAGAGTTCCGGCAGGTACCACAGCGTGGCGCCTAAGGTGATGATCGAACCGATGACCTGGGGAATTAACCCATACCCGGCGAATTCCAGGGTCCTCGTAAAGGATCCCTTGCCGGCAAATGCCAGAGAGATGCCATAGATAAGGCCTGACCAGACAAACCAGAGGAAAAACGCCCCGAGAAGTGCCCCCACAAAGGCGGCGATCAGGATGAGGGGTCCAATCTCCGGCATCAAACCAATGGAGAGTTGTGCCACCAGTACGGCAGTGAGAGCACTGATGATTCCCACGGCAAGTACGATAAGGGCAGGTTTCCTGAGGTCTACGTTTTTGTCAAGCATTTGTAAAAAAAATGCATCCGGGTGTGTCAGGATACTCATTGTTGCATTACTCCCTGTATACAGACCCTTGAACCAGGGGCAATATGAAGGGCTCAAAGTTGGAAAAAATCCGGTACGCTTTTTCCAAAGGAACGCATTCTGCACGGGAGTGATACGGTAGGGGGACTGCCACGGCAGGGGACCCTGCTGAGGCAGGGTACTTCAATGCCGAACCGGACAGCAGGTCTCCCAAATCATAGGGTATCACGGGGATACCGGAGATTGCAGGGGGGTCTGAAAACCGGTAAAAGAGGGTGAATCCCGGGGGGATTTTTCCCTCTCTTTTAAAAAATCGGGTGTGTTTTTCCTGCTGGCATTGCATGGAGTTGGAGGAGGAGGAGATGTATGATGGTTTCATTCATGGTTCTGGAGGAAGATCTCTGCCGGTACCGCTGGCACGGCAGAAGGTCCGTGGAAGATCTGCCATAACGCCGAGAGGGACCGGCCCTTCCCGTGGCGAGCGAGATGGTAGCGGAAGAATTCCTCGTCAGTCTCAAATTCCCCAAAGGACATCTGTGTGGTCATGGCTGTGATCTCCTGCCCGGTCTTTCCCGGGCCTGATCACTCCATTCGCGCGAGGGGTTGATATAGGAAAGGAAGTTGGAGAAAAAATGGCGGGAAATTTCCAATCACGGGCGGGGATACCGCCAGTGAAGCCCGGGTTTTTTTCGTATCCGGAGTTGTTCGGCAGCTATCCGCTTCCATAATGAGGGTTACCGCGGGAGCCTTGCTACCGGCTGCCCCTTCAGGCACTCCCGCTCGCAACACCCACGAGGGCATCCGGAACTGCCGGGTAGAGGGTGAAGACCTGCTCAAAACCGCTCATCCGGAGGACCTTGTCAACCAGCCCGCCGGATCCCGCGATCACGACCGGCACTCCTTTCCGGGTAAAGTCCCGTTTCAGCTGGAGGAGGGCACGAAGGCCGGTGCTGCTCAGGTATTCAAGACCGGTAAGGTCAAGGACCGTGGGTTCGACCGGCCAGCCTGCACTGCACTTAATGAATTCCGGCGTGGTGCGGGTGTCGAGCCTTCCGATGATGGAGACAACCATCATCCCTTCCGTTCGGGTGTAGTTCATCTGCATGATATTCCTCCCAACTATCGTTGTTACAGGCTGTTGTTTCATGCACAATCATATATAGCGGGGCAAGTTGGAAAGATTGCGGCTGTTTTTTTCCAAGTTCCTCAGGAGTAAGTATCCTTTCCGGAAAACACAGGATCCAACAGCCGGGTTTAACATAAATCCCGCCAGACAAACGTAGGTATTCCCATGTATCCGGACAGGGCAACATTCCAGCGGATGGTGCAGGACGAACCGAACCTCTCGGGTGCCGGCAGGCAGACCCTGCTCGCCCTGTATGACGGCCCCCTGCGCCTCCGGCAGATCCTCGATATCGTTAATTCCCCGGGGAGCGGCGCAGAAGAGAAGAATATCACCGAGTCCGCGCTCAGGAAACGGCTGGATGTTCTCATATCACGCGGCATCCTGGCAAGAGCCGGAAGCGAGCGCACGAACCCGTATTATTACATCAGGCGCCCGTGGATCTTCAACCAGTACATCCTCATCAGGTGCCGGGACAAGCCTACCGAAGGGATCTTAGAACTCACCATCCTCCTCCATGAACTCTCGCAGATGGCGGCGGGCGGGGACGCTTTGCAGCCGCACCCGCGATATATCGCGGCATTCGGCGAGAGAACGGAGCGGAGCCACCAGATCGAGAATGCATACGGGGCATTCCAGAAGCTCCTGGGAAACCAGAGCGCAATCGCAGACTACCTCGAAGGTGTCTACGAGGACATCTACGAGGGAAAAGTCCCGGCAAGCGATATCGATGCCCTTGTTGCCCGAAATTTCCTGCGCCTTGTGGCTACCGCACCGGACGATGAGCGGGAGGTCCGGTTCTTCTTCTGGTTTGCCGACTTCTTCCATACGCTCGACCGGTACCCGGAGGCGTTCGATGCATTCCGGCGCGGCACTGCCCTTGCGGGAGAACAGAACCTGAACCTTGCAGTCATCCTTGCCGGGTTTCGGATCTCGGAGGGGCATATCCTCCTGCACCTCAACGATCTTGCAGGGGCAAAAGAGGCATTTATCACAGAGGGGCAGGCAAAAGGCATCGGCCCCTTTGCAAAGGCTAAGAGCCTCTTTGGGGCCGGGGAGGCCGAACTCATCATGGGGGACCTTGCTCCCCCGCTTGCCCCGGCACGGTTTACGCAGGCATATGAACTCTGCGGGAACGCGGATCCTGCCGGTCAGGACCCCGACGTTCAGGAGCTCCGGGCGGACTGCCTGCGGAGGACCGGAGCGATCCACCGCGTGCTCGGCCGGCTGGATGATGCCGGTGCCAGTTATGCCGAGGCCGGGAAGATCTATTACCGGGGTATCCCCCGCGGCCTTGTCTGGCTCCGGCACGAACAGGCCGAGCTGTTGCGGGCCCGGGTCTTTGCCTCACCCGGGGATTCAGTGGCAAGTCTCCTCTCCGAGGCGGCGGCTTCTTACGAGGAGGCAAAGGCTGCATCCCAGCGGATCCGGAACATCAACTGGTACGCCCACGGCCTCATCGGGGAGTGCGAGCTTGCCCGTATCGCCCATACACGGTTCAACAAGCCGCTGCCGGGCAACCTTGACACCAAGTACACGAACGCCTTTGAGATCTACTGCCAGATCTCGTCCCGGTGGGGGATCGTCCAGACGTTCATCTCGCAGGCCCTCCTCTACCACGGATCTCCCGAGGAGTTCCGGGACCGGTATGCCATCACTGCCGACAAGATCGAGCAGGCGGAACGGTTCAGCACGGAGCTCGGGCTGAAGCGGGAGCTGGATATCATCAAGCGGATCAAGGCAGCAAAGACCACGGTTCCGGAACTCAACCCGCTGGTGTTCTTCTAACCATGCCGGAGGGCAGAGCCCTCCCGCCCTTTTTTTTCACTTTCGCATCGCCCGGCCCCACCCTTTATCCTGCCCCTGCAACAATGGATTGATATGGCGACAAAGAAGACCGGGACCGTCTGCGGAACCTCGTGCAGCACCTGCGACCACCACAAGAAAGAATGCCCCGGCTGCGAGGAGACGAAGGGGAAGCCGTTCTGGACAGCGTTTATCGGGATAGACCGCTGTGCAATCTACGACTGCTGTGTCAATGACCGGAAGCTGCCGCACTGCGGGAAGTGCCCGGACCTGATGTGCGAGCGGTTCGAGCGGATCCGGGAGGACCCGAACATGAACGAGGCCGAGGCAACGGCCTGCCTTGCGGCAATGGAGAAGGAACTTCGAAGCCGTACATAGGCCAGTCACACCCCCCCTACCCTTATAGGATGGGCGGGCATACGTTTCTCCTATGCCCGTGCTGAGCGACCCGGTCATCACCCTTGAGGAGGTCCGGCTCCGGAAGGTCACCCTCTCCTCCATTGATCTTGAGGTGATGATCCAGGTGGAGAACCGGAACCCCCTTGGCATCACCCTCCGGGAACTGCCGTTTTCGGTCCTGTGCAGTTTTGCAACCACCACACAACCGCTCGCATCCGGCAACACCGGGCGGGCGAAGATCGCTGCCCATGGCAGCACCCTGCTCCGCGTCCCGGTCCGGTCAGAGAACGCCGCTCTCATCGGGGCGCTTGCCGCGTTTGTCATGAAAGGAGCCGTGCTGGTCACCATCCGGGGGACTGCGGTTGTCGATGCCGTCCTGTTCGGCTGGTCGGTGCCGTTCGAGAAGATCGTGCCGGTTACGATGGAGCAGGTTGCGGATTCGCTGGCAAAGAAGTGAGGGGCGGGCCCCCTCCGGAAAATAAAACGGGGAGGATCGACCGCTGACCCCCCGCCCAATAATTTTCAAAAACGATCAGACCCCCCCTGCCTCATGGTGGGGGGGTATGCAGCCGACCCCCTCCCCCCTCCGGCTTCCGGGGACCCCCCTACCCGTATATGGGTAGCAGGCCTTTTTCCCCATTCATCCCGGAAGTTCCAGCGGAAATCGGGTGATGACGTGTGCGAAAAACAGGGCTTACTCAATTATGAGGCGGGGGGTCAGCGGGTAACCCCCCCCCTTGAAAATTTTTCCAAACGCAGGGACCCCCCTGGCATGGGGGTGGGGGGGTGCCCGTTTTTTTTGTCAGGGGCAGATGGAGATGATAATCCCGGCTTCACCGGGTGCCCCACGTTGTCTGCCAGTGCAGCCGTAGCAACACCATCATCGTCCAACCCGTGCAGTCTTCCTGGTTGTGTGCATCCAATACAGCAAAATGCACGATTTTTCTGGTTTCGTGCACTTCAGTTGCCGGACAAAAAAGAATATCATCACAATCCGGTTCAACCGGATACACAGTTCATTTTTCAAGAGCGGCTTCAAGAGAGGGGAGATCCTGCTGGACGGTATTCCACAACCGTTCAAGGTTCACGGAAAAATAACCGTGAATGAGCCGGTCCCGCATCCCCGCAATATCCCGCCACGGGATATCCGGGTATTTCTCTCTTACCGATACCGGTACCTGCTTTGCCGCTTCACCAATTACCTCAAGGGCGTGGATAATGGCATACTGTTTCTCCCGGTTATTCCGGAACTCCTCAAATGTTACTCCTTGTGAGAAATCGCGGGCAGCATGGATCGCATCCCGCATATCGGAAAGGTATTCCCCCGCACTCCGTTTCTCTCTTGGGCTTATCATACCGGCACAACTTCTGCAAGAATATAGGGTTTGATCGCGGGTCTGAGCCCGCTCTTCTCAACAAGATCCACCCGGACGCCGAGGTGGTCTTCAAGGTCATTCTGGAGATGGATGAAATCAAGAAGGGTCCCCGGCCGGTCGAACTCCACAAGGATATCGACATCGCTCGTCTTCTTCTGCTCGCCCCGTACATAGGACCCGAATATCCCCAGATACGTAACACCGTACCGTTCCCGGAGTTCCGGCAGGTGGGCCCGGAGATCCCGCCGGATCTCGTCAACTGAACGCCTGTTTTGAGAAGGACTGTTCCGGGGCAAGGTGAGGCATCTCTCCTGAGTATAGATGATGGAATTGTCCGTTGTTATATTTTTTGAGGGAAATTGAGATCCGGGGGATCCAGATTAAAATAGTTTTGATATTTGGGAAAGTTACTTCTTTTTTCCTTTCGGCTTCTTCCCTTTTGTCCCGAACAGCTCATTCACCATCTTCACGGCGCACAGGTCCCCGCACATCGAGCAGGTATCGGTCTCGCCGTCCCGCTCATGGATCTTCCGGGCATGATCGCCGTAGAGCGCGAGCCGGAACTGTTCGTCCCAGTCGAGCTCGTGCCGTGCCTCCGCCATCTGCACCTCGCGCTCCACCTTCCAGCCCCCGTGCTTCCGGACGGTGTCGCCGACATGGGCGGCGATCTTTGCCACCCGGGTGCCCTCGATGATGTCTGCAACATCGGGGAGGGCGAGATGCTCGCTCGGCGAGACCATGCAGAGGAAGTCAGCGCCGTTCATGCACGCGGTTGCCCCGCCGATTGCAGCTACGACATGGTCATAGCCCGGCGCAATGTCGGTGACGAGCGGTCCGAGGAGATAGAGCGGGGCATGGTCGGTGATCTCCTTGATCATCCGCACGTTGTAACCGATCTGGTCAAGCGGCATATGGCCCGGCCCCTCGATCATCCGCTGAACTCCTGCTTCCTGCGCCCGCTTTGCGAGGGTGCCAAGCGTCATGTACTCCACCGACTTTGCCAGCTTCCCTGCGTCCTGCAGGCAGCCGGGGCGCATCCCGTCACCGAGGCTGATGGTGACGTCGTGCTCCGCAAGGATCTCCAGCAGGTAGTCGAACTCGGCATAGAGCGGATTCTCCTCCTCCCGCTGCACCATCATCGCGCAGTGGAACGCCCCGCCCCGGCTCACCACACCCATCATGCGGGGATCGGACCGGAGGGCATCGAGTGCCTGCCGGTTCACGCCGCAGTGGAGGGTTAAGAAGTCCACACCCTGTTTACAGTGCTCGCGGATCACCTTAAAGAGAAGATCGGGAGTAACATCGCCCGCGTTACCCGCACGGCGCACGGCCTCGTACACGGGCACCGTCCCGACCGTGGTATCCAGCCTGAGGATCCTCTTCCGGATCGCGACCAGGTCGCCACCGGTCGAGAGATCCATCAACGCATCGGCACCGTTTGCAACCGCCGCCTTTCCCTTCTTCTCTTCAAGGGCGGGATCGCACCGGCTGCCCGAGGTCCCGATGTTCACGTTCACCTTGACCGTGCATCCCTCTCCGATGGCGCAGGGCCGGTGCTTCCGGGCCGGGTTCACCGGCACAACTACCCTGCCGCTGTTGATGAGGCGGGCCAGTCGCTCCGGTTCCATTCCTTCCGCCCGTGCCACGGCACCCAGTTCTTTGGGAAGCCCTTTTCTGCACCTGCGGATGAGCAAATCCATAAGAAACATCTGTTCCGGCTCCTTATTATTGTGCATGCAGGTCGAGTGGTTATACAGCGGGGGGGCATGGGCGAACTCCTATATTGCGGGAAACATTCTCGTGGACGCCGGGGTCATGCCCATGGCGGTGGCGCCGTACAAAGAGCAGATCGATACAATTGTCCTCACCCACTGCCACTTCGACCATATCGCGAGAGTAAAAGAGATCGCGCATATGTGCAAGGCAAAGGTTGGCATCCACAAGATCGATGCCCGGGGGCTCCTTGACGATGCCCTCAGTCTCTCGATGAACTTTGGGGCACGATCACCCGGTATCCTCCCCGACTTCACCCTTGCCGAAGGGGATACGATCGGCGACTTTACCGTCCTCCATACTCCCGGACACACGGCGGGCTGCATCTGCCTGTATGCAGAGAAGGACCGGGTGCTCATCAGCGGCGACACGGTCTTTGCCGACGGCTACTTCGGGCGTTACGATTTCCCCGGCGGGAGCAGGAGCGAACTTGCCCGATCGCTTGAGCGGCTCTCGGCTCTTGACGTCGAGGGGCTCTTTGCCGGCCATGGTGAACCAACAGAAGAGAACGGCAGCCGGGCCATTGCGGCGGCGCTGGGCTTGATGAAGAGCGGCTATGGATAAGGGCGTCTACTGTCTTGTCTTCCACAACCCGGCCTGCACGGTCAGGATCGGGGCGCTGGGGGAGATCGCGTTCCGGAAGGGCTGGCATATCTACGTGGGTTCGGCGCTCGGAAGCGGCGGGCTCAAACGACTCGGGCGGCATATCGCCCTTGCAGCGGACAAGGATAAGCGACCCAAGTGGCACGTGGATTACCTGCTCACCAGTGATGCGTTCCCGCTCCGGTATGCGGTTTTTGCCCAAACATCCCTCCGGCTGGAGTGCCTGGTTGCATCTGCTCTTGAGGGAGAGAACGTCTCCTGCTTCGGGTGCAGCGATTGTTCCTGCCCTTCGCACCTGTTTTACCGGAAGACCGACCCGGCAGCCGAGATCCGCGAAGTGTTCCGCTGCCTCCAGCTCACGCCTCAAACCAAAACTATCAATACCCCGGACGCAGTACCGCTATCCTATGAAGGTTCTGGGAATATCGGGAAGCATGCGTAAGGACGGGAACACCGCAACCCTGGTAAAGGAGATCTTAAAGCACTGCGAAGGCCACGGGATCCAGACGGAGTTTGTCTCGCTTGCCGGAAAAAAGATCCATCCCTGTCTCGGGTGCGAGAAGTGCAAGGAGAAGAAGTGGTGCGTGATAGAGAACGACGACTGGGGCGAGATCATCGATAAGGTTCTTGACGCCGATGTGCTCATCATCGGTTCGCCCACGTACTATTTCGATGTCTGCGGCCATGTCAAGAACTTCATCGACCGCACCTATTCCCTGTACCATGACCGGAAACTGGCCGGGAGGAAAGGGGTTGCTGTTGCCGTCCATGCCCACAACGGGGCAACCCGGACCATCCAGACGCTTGAAGGGTTCCTCTCAACCCACGAGTTCTCATCGCTGGGTTCGGTGAAGGGGACGGGCTACCACGAGGGAGATATCCTGAAGGATAACGATGCCCTTACAAAGGCGCAGAAGACCGCCGACAAGATCATCCGGCTGGTCAAGAGCCGGCACGGGTGAAAAGCAAGCGGCAATAACGAGAGAGAACCTTTTTTTTGTGATCTTAACCGTTTGAATCTGTTGGATTCCTGTTTTGGGAAAAATGTAATCCGCTTCATTGGGTCAGGGAGGCGGCAGACAGGCAATTGGGGGCGCCTCAGCAGGGAGGCGCAAGCCGCAAGAGCATCAGGAAATTTCTATCCTTCGTCTCCTGTTAACGAGGGTACAAACTCACAGCAGCTCGTAGAGCGTAGTGCGCCGGCGGAGCGGCCGGCCGACATCCTCAGCCACCCGCTGCATCTCGGCCGGGTCGAGATAATCGGTATTGGTGGCGCCGGCACCTTTCGAGATGCTCTCCTCAAACATCGTGCCGCCAAGATCGTTTCCCCCGGCAATCAGGCCCAGCT
>JBFYKS010000125.1:0-2911 GCA_041305785.1 Methanoregula sp.
CTCGGGATCGAAGACCAGCGCCACTTCGTCATCCGCGACCAGTTCGCCGCTCTTGTACATCCGGTAGATCTCCCCGATACCTATCATACCCAGAGTATCCATCTCGGCAGCCCGGAGGGCACCCATGCTGGAAGCGCCAATAACCTTCACCCCTTTCCTGATGGCGGCAAGGATCTCGCGGTGGGCAACTGCCGATTCCTGGTGGAAGACCCCGTCGATAAGGCCGATGATCCAAGCCCCGTCCTCCACGGCACGGAGGAGATCGCCCCGTTTGGCCGGCGGCCGGTACTCGGCGGGGAGGATCGCCTCTGCTGCCTCCCGTTCAAGACTGGGCCCGAGAAAGACGATGATCTTTTGCATTCTTCACCCGCTCGCCCTTACGCTCGGGGTCCATGGCATAGACCTCAAGGCCCGGCACGATCACCCGCACCACCGGCATGCCGATCTCTTCCCGGGTGAGGTCCACGATGATGACCCGGTCCATTCCCTGCTTTTTGAGTGCACCGATGATGTTCCCGATATCCTTTTTGAAGTCATCCGTATCGGAAGATTTCACGTTCCCGTACCCGATCGTGCCGTTGTCGCGGAACCAGTAGCCGTTGATCCGCTTTGCCCGGTCGTACCCCATCTTCTTGCGCATCTCTGCAAGCGTAGTGTCCTCGCGAGCCCCGTGGATCTGGGTGAGCCGGCTCTGGGCAACCTCAGTGAGTGCCCGCATTACGGCGATCCGTGCGCTGGTGTGCGTCCCGATCCCGATGGTGAGGAGCAGGGGATCTTTCAAGAGTACGTCATCGGCAACCGCTGCCATCGTGGGGATGCCGATGTCGCTTGTGATGTCCCGGACCGTGACTTCGACCTGCGCCCGGGAAAATTTTTCCTGCATGGCGATGATGGTCTCATCCGTCATGTCCGTGACCGCAGGGCCGGTGTCGCGGCAGGCTTCGACAAGCGACCAGGCGTCCCGCTCGATCACTTCCGAGAGGGCGTGGAAGACCGCCTCCTCGAAGGTGTTGCCCGAGGCAAGACCGTTGGTGTTGGTCCGGAACGGGCCCCGGTAATTGGGGGGAAGCGGGTGGAAGACGGCATGCGAGGGAACAAGGACCGGCTGGTCACTGACAATATCCCAGCCTTCCGTCCACGGGATGAGCCGGTCGATCTCAGCACCCATGGGGAGGATCAGGTCTTTTGGATCGAGAACGTTTACGCCCCGCATCCGCATCTCATCATACGGGGCGAGTTCGGGCCGCCGGTCATGCATCTCGGAAGAGTAGCGCTCGATCCCTTCCATGATGGCGGAGATCCTTGACTCCTCAACGGTTGCGCCCTTGCCATTATAGACCGTGATGGCGCCGTCCATTGCCGTGGGCCGGATGCAGGAGAAGACCGGGATACCGATCCGGTCAAGGCTTGTGATGTCGGCGACCCGGGTGATACCTGCGGCCGGGACGAGGGGTTCGATGCGGGCAAGGGTCTCATCAAGCGGGGTTGCCCGCTGCGTCTCGTTGTTGTAGGTCTTTTTGCAGGATTTGAGCTGCATGGGTTCACCGCAATTGCCGGCCCTGAATTGGCTGGATACAGATAATGTGATCCTTTCAGGGGTTTATACATGCCCATTTTACGGCCTCACAAGGCATGCCCGTTGTGCCTCTGGCTAAAGGGTATATCATACCCAAAGGACAACAGGATCTGACAACCATGGATCCCTCGTTCTTCATCATCCGGTTCCTTGTTGGCGGCGGCGTGATTGTTGGGGTGACGTACCTTGCCCTGCAGGTTGACCCGAAGTATGGCGGGATCCTTGCGGCAGCCCCGATCACGACCCTGCTCGCGTTCCTCTTCACGTATTCCGAGGCCGGGGTGGCAACCTCGCGGGAGCTGCTCATCTCCATGTTCTGGTTTGCCATCCCCACGCTCTTCTTCATCTTCGTCCTCTGGCTCCTCATGGCACGCTACCCGGTGCTTCCCAGTCTTGGCGGGGCATTTTTGTTCTGGCTGGTCGCTGTCGTGGCGATGAACCGGGTGCTTGCCGGGCTCTGAGAAAAAACCCATCATAGATGACCGTTCGGTCCGGTAATACCTGCGAAAATTTTCGCAGTCAGATAAACCCATAAATAGCCCGGGGAAGGAAATCTCATCCATACACCGATGTGATCGTCCATGAAACCCCCGTTCATTCTCTCAGGCATTCTCCTCGTCCTGCTCATCGCAGCCCTCTGCGTTGCGGGATGCACCACCGTATCGCCCGGCAATCAACCCTCCCCGCCCGAACCTGCAAACTGCGGGATAACCTCCTGTCATGGCCTTGATCTTGCGTGTGGTCCTGACGCCCCCGAGGTCTGCGATCTCTCGTACCGGCTCGGCGACAAGTGCCGGCAGTATGCCCGGTGCGACACGAGCGGGGGTAGCTGCACGCTGGTTACGGAACCTGAATTCGAGGTCTGCAAAGCCTGCGTGGAGCAGTGCGAGATCCACAGCGATCCCTCAAAAGCCTTCGAGTGCGAAGCGAAGTGCTGAGATATCCCAAATCTCCGCGTTTTTCCGGTAACGGTTTTTTTTAAAAATGCGATCCGGCAGAATTACCGGTACGGGCAGGAGTCCGGCAGGACAACCCGGATGAACGGGCGGCTTTGCGGCCGGAGCGGGTCGTTTCAGGTTGTATTTACGTGAGTACTCGTAACGGATGCCGGGCGAAAAAATGCGATGACCCCTAAAAAAAAATCCCGCTTTTCCCGGTCTGTCGGGATTTTTTCCCCTCCCAAACGTTTTTAAGACTCGTTTCCTATTGACTCTTAACGCGAGGGTGCATGAAAAAATCTATCCTTATCGTCGAGGATGAAAAGATCTCGGCAATCGACCTGCAGGATACCCTCATCTCGCTCGGGTACCAGGTTGCGGGTATCGCAACAACCGG
>JBFYKS010000126.1:0-3961 GCA_041305785.1 Methanoregula sp.
TGATCGTTGCAAAGGAATCGGGCGACCAGACATTCTCGGCAGTTTACGGCCGCTCATGGGAAGCAGTTACCGGTGACGAGACCGCATACTCGCTCAACGTGAACGTAGAAAAGATTCTCTAGGGACAAAACCTCACGCAGGTACCAGGGGATATTCCCCCCGGAATATTCTGTTCTTTTTTTCCTGCAGCACGACAACACCGCCGCAGAATACATGAATACGCTCACGATACCGTCTGCAATTGTGGCATGGATCCAGACACGGACGGATCCCCACACCAATCTTCGGCCGGAGAAGATCGATAAGGTACCTGCTAATCGATAACCCGGGGGCCGGGCGAAGAGGGGATCCGGGTGGTTGCCCAACCCTTGAGGGAAACGTGATCCTGCAGATCGGGGTCAATGCCCGGGCCCATCAACGCGAAGCGGGGATCCGGGCCATGTACGACAAGGACCCGCCCTTCAATTTTACCGGAAGTAATCCACCACGTTTCTGAAGAGCTGCATGTTCATCGATTCGCTCGGGATGGCAATCCCCTTCCGCTTCATCTGCTCCTTTACGAGCGGCCAGTCATAGAGGCTGGTAAACTCCATTGCCCGCTCGGGGTGCGGCATCATGCCAAGAACCTTGCCGTCCGCAGACGTGATGCCGGCAATATCTTCCACCGAGCCGTTCGGGTTGTACGGGTACTCCCCGTTTGCCGGGTTTAAGTCCTCGCGGCAGTACGTGAACGCGATCATCCTGCTGCGCCGGATCCGTTCCAGGGTGGCCTTTGAGCAGGAGAAGTTCCCTTCCCCGTGGGAGACCGGGCAGTACAGCCGCTCGATCCCTTTTGTCCAGAGGTTGTCAGCAGCCGGTTTCAGGGTCACGAACCGGCATTCGAGCACGCCTTTCCGGTTGGGCATCAGGGCGATGTCGCGTTTGTACTGCCGGTCAAATGCCGGCACGAGCCCGAGGTTTGCAAGGATCTGGAACCCGTTGCAGATCCCAAGCACGAGGTTGTCACCGGAGAGGAACTCCTCCACATCCCGCCAGAGGTTGTTCCGGACCCGGTTTGCGTACGCGTTGCCGGCGCCGGTGTCGTCGCCATACGAGAACCCGCCCGGGAAGACGAGGAGCCGGTAGTCTGCAAGCAGGACCTTCCTGTCGATGAGATCGTTGATGTGGACGATATCGCTATCCATCCCCGCACGGAAAAGCGCGACCCGGGTCTCCATCTCGGAGTTGATCCCAAACCCGCTCATGATGAGGGCTTTTTCGGGAACCGGTTCCGGAACCGCGGGAGATTTCGTGCTCCGGGGGGTTACAGGTGTTGTGGTCATCATCAGTACCTCCCAAACGGCGCCTTGTATTCGCGTTCAAGTTCGCTGACCGGTATGTCGGCAAGCGTTGACCTGCCGGTGATCCGCAGGTTCCTGCCCCCGACCCGGCCAAGCAGGATGGCATCGGCGCCAAGCGTCCGCTCGAACGCCCGCTTGTTGTCGGGCGCAACGGTGACCACAAACCTCCCGAGGGTCTCGGAGAAGAGGTACATGTCCGGCCGCCTTTCCGCCGGGATCGTGATGTCCATCCCGAGCCCGCCGGCGATCGCAACTTTTGCCAGCGCAACGCCAAGGCCGCCGTGAGTGACCGGGAACGCGGAGGCGATGAGCTCGTGGGAGATGGCATCGGTCATCTGCTGGTACCGGGTTTTCATTGCGGCAGGATCAAGCGCTGGCACGCACGCGCCGGTGACGCCGAGATGGGCATAATACTCCGATCCGCCCGGTTCATCGCGGGTCTCCCCGACAACGTACACGAGATCGCCTTCGATCTTCGCATCCATGGAGACCGCTCTGGTCACGTCGGGATGGACCCCGATGGAGGAGATGAGGAGTGTGGGCGGGACCGAGACTTTCATTCGGTTGCCGTCCGCATCGAACCCGGAGAAGTCGTTGAACATGCTGTCTTTACCGGAGATGAACGGCGTGCCAAATCCTGTTGCCCCGTCATAGCACCCGAAAGCCGCCGCTTTCAGCTGGCCGAGCCGGACCGGGTCATCGGACGAGCACCAGCAGAAGTTGTCGAGGATGGCGATCGCGTCAAGGGGTACGCCAAGCGCGATGAGGCCCCGGATGGCAGTGTCGATCCCGGCAATGGCCATGTTGTACGGGTTGATCTCGGAGTACGAGGGGAACATCCCCTGCGAGAGCCCGACGCCCTTTTTTGATCCGGGAAGGACTTTTGTCAAGCTCGCCATTGCCTGCACCCGGCCCTTTCCCTGCACGGGGCCGAGCACATGGCCGCCCTGCACAGTGTGGTCGTACTGGAGGGAGATAAACTCCTTTGAGCAGAGGTTCTTCCGGCGGAGCATGGCTTTGAGGGTCTCGTCAAGGTGCGGGGGGCAGGGAACGTCAGGTTCAGCGCCTCCGGGGGTTACCGGTATCGTGGTGAGCTGTTTCTTCGGCAGCCCGTCGTGCAGGAAGGCAAGGTCGATGTCCATGACAACCGTGCCGTGGTACTCGACCACGCACCGGCCGGTGCCCGTGAAGGTCCCGATCACGGTCGCCTCCACCTCCCGGCGCTGCATCAGGTCCATGAACGCTTCGAGATTTTCGGATGGGACCGCAAGGGTCATGCGCTCCTGCGACTCCGAGATCCAGATCTCCCACGGGGCCATGCCGGGGTATTTGAGCGGAACGGAGTCGAGCACCACGTGGCACCCGTTGCATTCCTTTGCCATCTCGGCAACCGAGCAGGAGATCCCGCCGGCCCCGTTGTCGGTGATGCTCCGGTACAGCCCGCGGTCCCTGGCCTCCTTCACGATCACGTCCGAGAACTTCTTCTGGGTGATCGGGTCGCCGATCTGCACGGCAGTGACCGGGCTTTTGGGGTCAAGGGCTTCTGAGGAGAACGTGGCGCCGTGGATACCGTCCTTTCCCACCCGGCCGCCAACCATCACGATGTGATCTGTGGCCTGCGCCTGCTTCTCGGACATCTTCCTGCCATCCACCTCGCGGGGGATGAGCCCGACCGTGCCGGCAAAGACGAGGGGTTTTCCCACGTAGCGGTCATCGAAGTACACGAACCCCTGCGGTGTCGGGATGCCCGAGCAGTTCCCGCCAACGCCAACGCCGTGGACCACGCCATCGAGGATTCGCCGGGGCGGGAGGATGGGGTTCTGGCAGTCCTTTCCGCGGAAGAGGGCCGGTTCGCTCTCGGGATCGCCCACGCAGAAACCGTAGATGTTGATGCAGGGCTTTGCCCCGAGACCGAAGCCGACGGTGTCGCGGTTCACCCCGACAATTCCGGTCAGGGCACCGCCAAACGGGTCGAGGGCCGAGGGAGAGTTATGGGTCTCGACCTTATGCGTGACCAGGTACTGGTCATCGAAGATGATTGCGCCGGAGTTGTCGGAGAAGACGCTGACGCAGATGTCCTCATCGCCCCGCTCCGCCCGGATCTTGTTTGTGGCTGCCTGGATGCAGGTCTTGTAGAGCCCTTTTGGCACGTCATCGTCCAGCGCCGAGGCAAAGATCGTGTGTTTGCAGTGCTCGCTCCACGTCTGGGCAAGCGCCTCGATCTCGACATCGGTCGGTCTTCGTCCCTGTGCCTGAAAATAGTCGCGGATGGTGTGGAGCTGGGCAAGGTCGAGGGCAAGCGGCCCCCGGCGCTGGCCGGTCTGCGGGTCGATGATCCCTTCCTTGCCGATGCGGGCAAGTTCCGCGTCATCAAGGTCCAGGTCAACGGTCCCGGCCGTGGGCAGTTCATGGAGTTCCACGAAGGGCACGACCCGGTCCATGCCGGCAGTGCCGTACTCAGCCCGGGTCCTGACATGCACCCGGTTCACGAGCGGGTTGGCGAGCGTGCAGGCCAGCTTCTGAACCGCATCTTCCCCGATCCTGCCGCAGACAAAGTAGAGCTGCGAGGAGAAGACCGCGTCGCCTTCGCCAAACTTCATCGAGAGATAGTCCTCGATGGT
>JBFYKS010000127.1:0-2667 GCA_041305785.1 Methanoregula sp.
GCTGCCAAGGAGCACCGAGCCGATGATGCCGGCCCCCCTCCGCGACATCACGATGAGGGATACTTCGTGTTCCCGGGCAACCTGGTTGATGGTATCGGAGATCTCGCCCCCTGAAATCTCCCGGATGACGGTAGTGACCGGAACCCCGGGCAATGCAATGAGGGACTTCATCTCCTCAAGGGCGATACCCGCCTTCTCGATCTCCGGATTGACCGCTATCGTCTCGTTTCCCAGGTACCGGTTGTAGATTACATGGAGCAGGACGATCTTCCGGATACCGGGGATCTGTTTTACGGACATGAGTGCAGCGCGGCAATTATTTGAGAAATCAACCGGAAGGAGCACGCACCCGGCAAGGATCTTTCCCGTTTCACCCTCGCCTTTGGAAAGACACTCCTTCATACCCCTTTCTCCGGCGAGGTCTCTGAAATGCCGGCCCCGCTGCCGTGATAATCGCAGTGTTCTCCCCGGTAGAACCAGTTCCGGTACACGATGGGCGTGATGATGGTTGTCAGCAGACTCATCATCACGATGGAGACATAGATGCCCTGCCCGATGATCCCCCGCTCAAGGCCGATGAGTGCAATGATCATCGCCACTTCGCCCCGGGGTGCCATGCCGAACCCGACGATCAGCGAGTCCCTGGTGCACAGCCCCCCCAGTTTTGCGGGTATGCCGCAACCGATAACCTTTGTGAAGATGGCAACAATGGTCAGGGCGACGAGGAAGACGAGGATCTCCGTTGTCACGGCGTGGAGATCGGCGATGATCCCAAGCGAGACAAAGAAGATCGAGGCGAAGATGATCTGGAGGTATTCTGCCCCTTCCTTGAGACTGTGGCTCTGGTAGAGCTCGACATCCTTGAACGAGACCCCGGCGATGAACGCCCCGACAATCGCCGAGAGGCCGACTGCCTCGGCGCACATGGCATAGAAGAAGGCGAGCATCATGGCAAAGAGGAAGATGAACTCGGGGTATTTCTTGACAAACGGGGTGGTGTCGAGCCGGACAAGGAACCTGCTGACCACAAGGAGCCCGAAGGCTGCCGCAATCACGATGAATCCAATCGCTTTTACCGTGACAATCGCGATACCGAGATACGAGAACGAGCCGCCAACGATGTCGGTGCTGATTGCAAGGGCAAGGAGGGCAAGGACATCATCGATGACCGCAGCGCCGATGATAGCCTTTGCGGCATCGGTCTGGAGCTTGCCCAGTTCCTTCAACACATTGGCCGTGATGGCGATGCTCGTTGCCGTGCAGGCAGTCCCGACAAAGATCGCGCTTGCCGAGTCGAACCCGAAGAGGACGGCAAGGTACCAGCCGCCAAGCCACGGCACGATCACCCCGACAAGAGCGATGGCAAAGTTCCGTGGCTGGACAATATCCCTCATGTTGAACTCAAACCCGATCACGAACAGCAGGATGACCGCACCAAGGTGGGCAAGCCCGCTCACGAAGTCGGTGTAGGTGATGAGGCCAAGAACGCTTGGCCCGACAAAGAGCCCGACCAGGATAAGCCCGATGACGGCGGACTGGTTGATCCGCGATGCTACAAGGTAGCCTCCTATTGCCACGAAGAGGAGCAGGCTCATCTGGAATTCAGGGGTGGCGAAGAGATTGTCCATTTGGATTAACTAGGGAGGATGAGGAAAAAGGTTTTGTGGATCCTCTTGGGGGTGCCTCACGGCACAAACAATGGAATGCAAATCATCAGCACCCCGATACTGATGCAGTTCATCACAATCCCTGTCCGCGCCATCCGGGCCATGGTCACGTAACCGGTGCCGTAAACGATCGCGTTGGGTGGCGTGGCAACGGGAAGCATGAACGCAAGCGAGGAAGATATTGCCGCTGCTGCCATCAGGGTGAGGGGATTCATCCCCTCGACCGTGGCCAGGGCAGCAGCGATCGGGATGAAGACCGTTGCCGTTGCCGTGTTGGAGGTGACCTCAGTCATGAACAGGATAAGGACTATCACGGCAAGAAGGATGAGGAGCGGGGGAACGCCGCTTATCACCTGCAGCTGGTCGGCAATCCACAACTCAAGACCGGTCTTCACAAATCCTTTGGCGATCGCAAGCCCGCACCCGAACAGGAGGATGATATTCCATGGCAGGCGTACAGCATCCTCCCAGACAAGGAGCCGCCCCCCTTCCCCGGCCGGGATGAGGAAGAGCAGCACCGCCCCGAAGACCGCGATTGTCGTGTCAGAGACCATGGGCACGTACCCGCCCCAGATGGTCCGCGTGATCCAGAGCGCTGCAACCACCAGAAAGACAGAAAGGACCCGTTTCTCCTCAACCGTGACCGGGCCAAGGTTTCGCAACTCTTCGTCAAGGTTGATCCTCAGGCTGGATTTTTTCTGGGGGAATGCGAATAGTACGAGATATATCCAGCAGAGCGCAAGCATGATTATGGCGATGGGAACCCCAAACGTGGCCCACTGGAGAAATGAGATCGATGAACCGGTGAGTGTCTTGTACATCCCTGCAAGGATCAGGTTCGGGGGAGACCCGATCAGCGTTGCAATCCCCCCGATAGAAGCCCCGTAGGCAACGGCAAGGACAAGAGCCGTCCGGAAATCCTCCTCATTGCCCTCGCTTGCAAACTTCGCCGTCACTGCGGCAGCGACCGGCAGCATCATGAGCGCGGTTGCCGTGTTGC
>JBFYKS010000128.1:0-3267 GCA_041305785.1 Methanoregula sp.
CCGACATCGCGCATCTTGTTGTAGCGCGCGATATTGAGGAGGAGCGGAGTCAACGCTTCCACCATGCTGGACGCGGCAAGCGGCCCGGCATCGAACGCCTGGAGTTTTGAGACCGAGTTGACAATATCCATCACCTGCTTCTTTGCCTCGGCATCGTCACCACAGACAGGAACTGAGTACGTGAGTTCCTCATCGAGTGCTTTCCACTTGTTGGCAGCTATCGTATTGAACGCAGAACAAATCCGGGTTTCCTTTGGGAGAATGCGTCGTATCATCAGTGCTGCGGAACCTTCCTCGGGAGGGACAAAGGTGAAATGGTCACGTTTCTCCATGGGGTTGATCGGACTTATCACAATCTTATCCTCAAAGCATTCAAGCCCCTCGAGTGTGGCAAGTGCGTTCTTGAACGGGATAGCAAGGATAACCACATCGGCACAGGAGACTGCGTCCTGGTTTGTTGCACCCTTGAACGTCCGGCAGGCAGTGCCCCGGTTTTTCAGCGTGCTGATGCTGCACTCGCAGCTGGTCTGTGCCCGTGCCTCATCGCGCGAGCCGACAATAACATCATACTTTGGTGCAAGGCGCATGGCGATACCTTCGCCAATATCCCCCGTACCTCCAACAATTCCGATTTTCATGATCATCCCACCAGCGGTTTTAGGAGTTTTTCGAGGGTTGCTGCATCGGTGACACCTTCCATCTGCTGGATAACCCTGCCATCTTTCTCAATGACGAGTGTCGGCACGACCCGGATCCCGTATTTTTCGGCAAGATCCATGTTCTGGTCGACATCCACTTTCCGGATCTCAACGGAGTCACCCATCTTTTTTGCAAGTTCTTCGAGTATGGGCGTCTGCATCCTGCAGGGTCCGCACCATGTTGCAAAAAAGTCAAACAATACCGGTTTGCTCATTCGTATACCCGGTACTGTGTCAATGAAAAAAAAGATAAATCTATGGTTTTGTTATTTGGAGAGGATCTCCATGATGATCTTCCCGTACGCCGGACGGGTGATGATCACTCCAACCAGTACACCAAGGATGGTGATGATGGCAAATCCCTTGAGGGTCGACAGGTCCATGACCGCGAGCGGGGCCATGGCGATGAAGACCGTGGCTGCGGCAACGACAATGATGCCGAGTGCCCGTGAGAGCCGCTTTAAGTAGAGGTTCGGGGACGGCACCTTTCCTTCATGCAGGATCTCATCGGTGATGATCACCAGCTGATCGATACCGGTTCCGAGCACCGCAATCAGACCGGCAATGGTCGGGAGGTCGAGCTGGAAACGGATGAGGCTGATAAATCCAAGAAGGATGAGGATCTCCGATGCATTGATCAAAACCATCGGGAGGACAATGCCGGGTTCGCGGTACCGGTAGAAGACAACGAATGCGACCGTGAGGAGCGCAAAGAGCCCGGCAAGAAGTGCCATCATCTTGTAGCGTTCGCCAAGCGGTGCGGAAACCCCGCCGGAACCGGCGATCTTCACATCGACCGGCAGTGCTCCTGCCCGCAGGTGAATCTCGAGGTTCTGGGCAGCCTGCGTCCCGGTCTTTCCGGTGCCGGTCGATGCATAGAGCTGCCGCGTCTTCTCGGACTGGAGTTTCCCGGCAAGGTCGTCAGACAAGGGTGCCGAATACACCATGTTGCCATCGAGGATCATGATGAGGTTGTGATTGGCAGGATCCCGGGTAGCCCCGTACTTGATCGCGGCTTCCTGGAATGCGGCTGCTCCAGCTTCATTGAGCGTGAACGAGACACCCCACTGGTTGCTGCCGGGAGGTTCCTGGCTCGGGGTCTGGACGCTTGTTATGGAATCACCAAAGAGAACGTGCTCGGTCGCATTTCCAACCGTCTGGACACGGATCTCGAACTTGCCCTGCTGGCCCACAATATCCTGTGCCTGGTTCATGTCAACACCGGCAAGTTCGACACGGACATAGCGGGCCACATTATTCATGCCGGTCAGGACCTGGACCTTTGCATCCTTGGTGCCAAATGAGTTGATCTTGTTCTCAAGAATCAGCTTGGCCACTTCGGCGGTTGACTTTGAGACCCCGGGACTATAGGTGGTGATCTTCCCACCGGCCGCGGCAAAGATCGGTTCGAGTTCTTCCTGGGTATAGGATTTCCGTATCTCAATGTGGGTCTCATCAACAAGGATGACTTCCGTATCGAGGCTTGTCGAGAGCTCAGTCAAAAACTCTCCAAGGGGTCGATCGGTGGAAAAACCAACGACTTCAGCCCCGAATTCGAGCTGGATCCATGCCCCCTGCTGGAGATCCAGCCCGTACTGGATGTTGGTTGCAAGGTTTCCGTTGCTGTCGAAATGCGGTGCGATGGCAAAGACAGATATCACGACAAGGATGATGAGGGTCGCAACCCGCCAGTCGGTGACCATCCCTTTGAGTTCCTTTGCGTTCATTTGCCACCTCCTTTCTGCACATACCATTTGAGAATCGCAGCATTGGTGAGCCACGTATTCATGACATCAAAGGCAAGACCGATCAGGAGCACTGCCGAGATCTGCATGAGGATCTCGACCGAGCCTATCCAGGATACTAGCAGCATCGCCGCAATTGCGGCAAATGTGGTCGAGGTCATGCTGATACCGGTATCAAAAGCACCTTTGAGCTTGTCGATGAGCTTGCCCTGCCGCTTGAGAACGCGGTTTGTCAGCAGGATATCGCTGTCCACGGAATACCCGATGAGCATGAGCAGCGCGGCGGTGGTTCCGAGCGTGAGAGGGATCCCGATGATGTTCATAGCTGCTGCGGTCATGGCCATGTCAGCAAATGCTGATACGACAACCGCTGCTGCCGGGACAAAGGTCCTGAAGGCAATGAAGATGACAATGGCCATTCCAATGAACGAGAAGATCAGGGCGAGAACCGCCTGCTGCTGGAGGGTTTTACCAAAAGATTCGCCGATCTGGTCTACCTTTGCATCAGGATAGTTCTTGTTTATCTGGTCAGCCAGGGCACGGAACTGGGCATCGTCCATGGCCCCGAACTTTAAAAATTTCCCGTTATTCACCCCTTCGCTGACTTCCGTGAGCGGGTAGCCGGCAAAGGCGGATCTCAGCTGGTCTGCAGTCTCTGTTGTGTCAAGGGTAACCGCGGTTCCCCCGGAGAAATCAATCCCTGGTTTCACGGGCATTCCTGTTGTCGCCATATTCAGGGAGAGAAGAAGTAAGGAGGCAATAAGAAGCACGAGAGGGATTATCACCAGTTGTTTGGGTGAATATTTCTCGATATTGTAATTGAT
>JBFYKS010000129.1:0-4570 GCA_041305785.1 Methanoregula sp.
CGTGGCGAAAATCCGAACATCGACGGGCTTTCGACGGAAACCTTATATATTATCAGGCGACACCTTTCATTATCAAAACCGAATAGAGGTTTTGAGGTGTTTAAATGGGAACGAAAATTGGAAAAGAAAAAATCCAGCGCGAAAAGGGATACCTCTACTTCATTGGCAAGGACGGGTATGTCTGGGCAGCCCCGATGAAGCACAACAAGACCGGCAAGAAGAAGAAAGTCGGTACTGAGAAGATCGCCAAAGAAAAGGGCTTCATGTACTACATTGGCAAAGACGGATTCGTCGCAAAAGCCAAGATGAAGAACGCATAATCTCACTTTTTCCTTTTACACGCACGACCGCCGGAAATCCGGCGGTCCTGCTCAATATTTTCCCTTCGTGGGGGAGTTTCTCGTTTTGATCAGTTTTTGGTCCCATGAGGTTACCGGCTACCATCCACAGACCTCAACATTGAATTGCCGGGCCGGATAACATGGGTCACTGATGATGTGGGGAGTGGGTGGCTTTGCCCTCGCTGGCTGACAAAAAATTCCGTGAATGGACTTCTGGTCTGGACACTCATAGGAGCATGATCGCGATATTCCAGCAGATCCGCGACATCCCGTACGCCCTTAGCCATGCCCCGGACTCACCTGAAATGTCTGCAACAGAACGGATCCTTGCCCAAGGAAAAGGGTCCTGCGGGGCAAAGCACTACCTGATGGCGGATATGTACCGGAAACTGGGTATTGAGGTTGTTTATGCCACATTCCCATTCCTCTGGAATGACCCGGATCTCCATTATCCCCCGGAACTCCGGACGCTCGCAACCGGTCTTCCTGTTGCCTACCACGTTGCCTGCCGCGTCCGGATCAACAACCGCTGGGTGCTCGTTGATGCAACCTGGGATCGTCCCCTGAAACCGGCAGGATTCCCTGTCAACGAGAACTGGGACGGCCGGGCTGACACGCTCTGTGCAGTAAAACCGCTCCGCTCGGCAATCCGGACCGCGTTCTGCCGCACTGCAACCAATGAGCCCTGCCGGGATGATCGTGAACGCGAGCTGAATCCGCTTGACGGGGAACTGGATCACAGCGACCAGGAAGACCAAAACCGGTATTACCAGGAGAAGACCGGTATGCGCACTCCGGAAGAGATCTCACGGGTACTGACGTTCTTTTGGCACTTTGATGCGTGGCTGGCTGAAGTCCGGAAACAACCGTAAATGAGATAAAATCAGGGCCCGGTTGCCAGATCTGTAGGATCCCGGACCCTCAGATTTGCTGCAAAGGTGCGGGCAAGGAGCGGTATTACTGCCTGTGGGGGCAGGCCGAGCAGAGTCGCAGATCTTTTTGCAATTTCCATTGGTTCGCAGGCCCCAATCTGCTGATGTGCCAATCGTTGCCGTGTGGATCTTCTGCAGGCACGCAAGTGCCCGGTCCATCTGCCTGTATGCAACCTCTCCTTTCTGTGGCTCGTCCCATGCGGAGAGGAGATGACGAATCTTGCGGATGCGTTTGAGATTTTTCACCGAATGCACGGATTGCCGGGTAACCCCCCCACCCCTCATGAGGGGGGTTCCCGCGTTTTTAAAAAATTTTCAAGGGGGGGTCACCCGTTGACCCCCCACCCCGGAAATGAGTAAGACACATATTTCTGCACCCGCCAAAACCCCGCTTCCGTGGAACTTCCGGTGATGGTGGGGAAATCGGCTTGCTACTCACGATTGAGTAAGGGGGTCCCCCGGGCGCAAAGAGGGGTGGGGGTCCGCCGCATACCCCCCCACCATGGGGGCAGGGGGGTTGGTTCGATTTTAAAATTTTTAGGAGGGGGGTTAGCAGTTGACCCCCCCCACCTTTTCTGGCTGGCACATGCAGGAAAGGTGCTTTCCGGATCAGGTCGTGAATGGTTTACGGCACCGTTGGAGAAGTGAATAACGCGTGGATTGATCGGCCACGTACATGTCCCGACAGATCATCGGAGAATCACTCCAACATAACGAGTTTCATGGACGCAGACTCATCAGGATACGCCAATACCTGTATCGCTTAACAACGATGAGAAAACAGAAGGACAACCCGAAAACAAAGAGTGGGCCCGTCGAGATTCGAACTCGAGATCTTCGCCGTGTGAAGGCGACGTCATAGCCAACTAGACCACGAGCCCCAAATGCATCGACCGGGAATTGAACCCGGGCTATAGGCTTGGAAGGCCTAAGTCATACCACTAGACCATCGATGCTCTGTGCTCTACAATTTTAGCGGGGATGAGTATTAATAATTGCCACCGCGGGCCTCCTTTTGAGGGTGGAAAAAAACATGGTTCAGAACGAGGATTGCCAACCATTGACCAGAAAAAAAGGGAACGGGTGTCAATAACCCCGAAGCTCCGCCTCGATCTTCTGGAGATTTTCGATCCGCTTCTCAAGGGGTGGGTGGGTGGAGAGGAGCTCCCGGAGCATGCTGCCGGTTGATGCCGGGATGATGAAGAACGCATTTGCGCTTGCCACCGGCTCCTTTGCCTGCGGCGGGAGCGCATCGATCCTGCCACTGATCTTGCTCAGGGCGGATATGAGCGCCCGGGGGTTGCGGGTCATCTGGGCACTGCCCCGGTCTGCGGCAAACTCCCGGTAGCGGGAGAGCGCAAGGATCAGGATTGTACTCAGCGCATACACGACAATGGATACGAGCCAGATGGCGATCCATGCCCCGCCGTTCTCACGACTGTTGCCCCCAAAGAGTGCAGAGAAGAAGAAACTCTGCATGATCATCGAGGTGATCATCGCGATGAAACTGGCAAGTGTCATGGTCAGGACATCGCGGTTCTTGACATGCGCCAGTTCGTGGGCTAGGACTGCCTCAAGTTCGTCCTTATTCAGGAGGCGCATGATCGAGTCCGTGCAGGCTACTACAGCGTGTTTCGGGCTCCTGCCGGTGGCAAAAGCGTTCGGCACCGGACTTGGCATGATGGCGATTCTTGGTTTGGGAAGCTCAGCTTCCGTGCAGAGTTTCTCCACCATACGGTGGAGTTCGGGATATTCGTCCTCTTCGATGACCCGGGCTCCGGTTGACCAGAGCACCAGCTTGTCCGAGAAAAAGTACTGGAAGAATCCCATGCCAACGGCAAGGATGATGATGAACCAGTAACTCACTCCGAACGCCACGAGGATGGTTATGAACACCAGGTAGAGCAGTAAGAGCAACAGCCCGGTCATCCACACTCTGGCGGTAAGACCCCAGTCACGTTTCCATTCCATAATTGTACCTGTTCGCCCCCCCAATTCATAAATGATTCGACCATGGCAAAATTATGGCCGGCTTCCCCGTCGATTGGAGTTCGCCCGCGCAGGTGATCCATAATAGCGTTCGAAAAAAAACATGGGCAGGATCAATACAGAACCTTTTTTTTCACCAACATCGGATGGGTATTCATGACAGAAGTCGATCCAGAAGCGCTGGCAGATGTGGCATACGGCATCTTCGAGCACCTCCTGAACCGGGGCCTGCAGGAGCAGGGGAAGTACCTCTATACCCTCGTGGAAGGTGGTATTGACTTCAGGGAAGAGTTAACCGGTATCTTTGGAACGTTCACTGAAGAATACCCCCAGCTGGCCGGTGCCATGCTGACCCGGTTTACCGATATCGATACGATCTACCGGATGCTCTGCGATGGGGAAGGTGTCCTGCCCACGAAGACTACGCAGATGTACTGGATTGTTCTCGATGCACCCGGCAGCGCCCCGGAAGCTATCGAGGATGAGAATTCGGGGAAGTGGCTCATCTTCCAGGAACCGGACGCGGTGGATGCAGCTTGGAAGAAGGTGCGGGATGCAACCGTTGCTCTTGAACTGGGAATCTCGGCCAAGGTGAGTACGGCAAAACCCAACCCGGACTCACGGGACAACCGCAAGGTGATCTACGTGTACACCAGAGACTGGGCGGACGAACCCGATGTGATGCGGGTGCGGGAAAAACTGCGTGAACTGGGTTTTGTCGACCGGATCGGGTATAAGCGCAATATCGAGACCTTTGCCGGTGAATATGCAAAGAAGGGCAAACGGGTCACGTACTATACCGCATGACCGGATTGCCCGGTAAAAAAAACCTGTCCATAATCTGGAGGCCCGGGTCCAGCCAGCAGTTTTCCCCCTTATACTGACCGTTCTTTTTTCCTGCAAGGGCCCGCGATTTTTTTTAATCGCGATCATGGGGTGTGAGTTTGTGAAGCGATTATCGGTTAATTAACCTACAATCGGTTGCATAACCTACAATTTTTTATTTTTTCCGGCGTGAGTGGGTCGGCTGATAAACCGGACCCGGCCTAAAAAAATTTCCGTCTGGGTCTGGAGGGTTGATGAAAAATTTTCACCCGGGGATTGTCATGACCTCGGAATTCCATGGTCCGGATAATGCAAGAAACCCGGACATACCTCCCGGTCTCGTCTGGAACAATTTTTCAGGTAATGGAACAAGGGAAAAACCCGGGCAACCGGGAAAAAAGAACCTGATATATAAGAAAAAAGGGTTACGCTTTGCGTTCCTTGTTCTTCGGGCGCAGGTTCGCATAGCCGCACTTGCGGCAG
>JBFYKS010000130.1:0-7567 GCA_041305785.1 Methanoregula sp.
GTGTGCTCTTCCGATCTAACACTATATACAATCAACACGCATTTTATAGAGATGATCTCACCGGATCGGAGATGAATTAATGCGACTTCTTCTCATTCATTCAGACTACATAGAATACGAAGCAAAAAAGAAGACAAAGATGGCGGAGGAGTGTTCCGTCCTCTCGGACCGTGAAGATGAGGCACTCACGGCCTTCTGCGCTGTGGAATCGATCGATGAAGAGGACCTCGATGGCGTCATCGCCCAGGGCATCGAGGAGATCAAGAAGACTGCCGGGCAGGTCAACGTGAAGAAGGTGGTCGTATACCCGTACGCCCACCTCTCCAGTGATCTCTCAAAGCCCGAGACCGCGGTTGCCGTCCTCAACGCGCTCAAAACCGGCCTCGAGACCGAAGGGTTCGCGGTCAAGCGTGCCCCCTTCGGCTGGTACAAATCCTTCAAGCTCTCGTGCAAGGGCCACCCGCTCTCCGAGCTCTCGAAGACCATCATTCCCGGCGAGACCACGGTCAAGCCGGCAAAGAAGGAAGTCACCCACGACTGGTTCGTGATGACCCCGGACGGGAAGCAGCACGACTACAGGGAATATGTCAACGACACGCCGTTTGGCTGCCTTGTCCAGAAGGAACTCGGTATTGCAAAGCCCGTTGGCGGCGACCCGGCCCACGTGGACCTGATGCGCGGAAAAGAGCTCGTGGACTACGAGCCGGCAAGCGATGTCGGCTGCCTCCGCTGGATGCCAAAAGGGAAGATCATCCGCGACCTTCTCGCTGACTACGTGCTCCGGCTTGTCCTGGACTACGGCGGATCACCGGTCGAGACCCCGGTCATGTATGACCTTGGCGACAAGGCGATCTGCGAGCACGCGGCAAAGTTTGGCGAGCGCCAGTACCGGTTCAAGTCCAACAACCGGGACATGATGCTGCGCTTTGCGGCCTGCTTTGGTATGTTCTCGATCATGCGGGACATGCACATCTCGCCCAACCACCTGCCGATGAAGATGTACGAGCTCTCCACCTACTCCTTCCGCCACGAGCAGAAGGGAGAGGTCATCGGCTTGAAGCGCCTCCGGTGCTTCACGATGCCCGACATGCACTCGCTCTGCCTTGACATGCCGCAGGCCTTAAAGTGCTTTGAGGAGCAGCTCGCCATGGGCTGGCAGACGGGCATTGACTTCGAGACCGAGCTCGTTGCCGCGTTCCGGTGCACGAAGGACTTCTATGCCGAGCACGAGGCATGGGTGAAGAAGATCGTGAAGGACTCAAACTGCCCGATGCTCATCGAGATCCTCTCAGACCGGGTCCACTACTGGGTTGCCAAGATCGACCTTGCAGCAATCGATGGCCAGAACCGCCCGATCGAGAACCCGACCGTCCAGATCGATGTCGAGTCCTCGACCCGGTTCAATATCAAGTACCACAAGGAAGACGGCACTCCCGTCCACCCGCCCATCCTCCACTGCTCCCCCACGGGCAGTGTCGAGCGTGTGATGTGTGCAATTCTCGAGAACATCTCCACGCAGGAAGTCCCCGGGTTCCCCACCTGGCTCGCGCCCGTGCAGGTCCGGGTCGTGCCGGTAACCGAGAAGCACATCGCGTTTGCTGAAGACCTGATAAAAACCATCAACGCCGCACAGATCCGGTGCGACATCGATGACCGGAACGAAACGATGGGCAAGAAGGTCCGCGAAGCGGGCATGGACTGGGTCCCCTACGTCATTGTTGTCGGGGACGAGGAAGTCGCATCAAAGAACCTGACCGTGACCATCCGGAAGAAGTCGCAGCCGAACAAGCCGTTCAAGGAGCAGATGACCACCGACTCACTCATTGCAGCGGTGAAGAAGGAGACGGAAGGAAAACCGTTCCGGCCCTTGTATACCCCCCGGAAGCTTTCGATGAAAGCCCGGTATATCTGATCTTTTTTTTAGCTGAATTCAGGAAGAGGATTCCTGCAAACGGTACCGCACATCCGGTACACTGATCTCGAACCGGGCCCCTTTTCCACAAACCCCGGTCTCCCGGATCGAAATGCCGGTCGTTGCGAGGATCTCACGGACCAGTAAGAGGCCCAGGCCGGAGGTGCTCTTGTGCCCCCGTACAAAGATACGGTCTTTCTCCGCTGCAGGAATACCCGTCCCGTCATCCTCATAGACGATGAGGAGATCGTCGCCGCCCTTCCGGGCAGAAATTTTCACGGTCGTGAAATGGCCCCCGTGCCGCAGGGTATTGTCAAGGAGGTTGTAAAAGACTTTGAGGAGCAGGGGATCGGAAAAGATCTCAACGCCTTCGAGGTTCTCAAGCAGGAGCGTGATCATATCAACCGCGAGGAGGCTGGCTGCTCTCCGGATTACGGGAGCAAGCGGTTGCCAGCAGGGTTCCCGGGCTCCGATCTCCTCGTAATCCCCGGAAAAATGGACCTGCTCCTTTATCGCTAAGAGGATACGTTGCTGTTTATGGAGGTAATCGATGATGGCGGGATCATCCGTATGCGCCTGGATCAGTTCCCCGTAACCGGAGAGTGCCGCCACCTTGTTGAGGAGATCGTGCCGCGAGATTGCCGCAAAGCGCTGCATGTCGCACAGAGACTGCTGCTTCTGGACGGCGAGGTGGAGCTTGTGGGTGAGATCAGAGAATGGTGCATCAAGGTTTTTTCCCTTGCGCAGGTAGAACATAGCACCGGCATTCAGGGCATCGATCACGATATCTCCGGGTCCCGGCGCGGTCCCGGTCAGGATGATGAAAGGGGTCTGATCCCCCAGAACCCTGAGTTCCTTTAAGAGGTCAAGACCGTTCATCACCGGCATGTCGTAATCCGAGATGATGGCATCGTAGCGTTGTTTTGCAAGGGCGGCGAGTGCGCTCTTTGCCGACCGGCAGGTGTCGACCGAGAACTCGCCGGACCGCTCAAGGTGCAGTTTTGCCACCTCGAGCAGGTCGGGTTCGTCATCGACAATAAGCACGGAGATCATACAAAATCACGGCGGGAAACCTGCACCGGGAACCGGCGAAGTACCAGTAGTTTTATTTTTTCGTATTTAAATTTTATTTATTTGAGAAATGGTGAATCCGGGCATTTTTAACGAAATTTTCCACTTGGGATGGAAATTTCAAACCGTGCCCCGGCACCCGGTTCCCCCGTCTCGGCAATCGTGATGCCGGTGATGCTTAAGATCTCCCGGGCAAGGAACAGGCCAAACCCGCCGCTCCCCTTCCCGACATTCTTGTTGAAGATCTTCTCCTTGCGATCCGCGGGAACACCAACGCCATCGTCCTCTACCACCAGCAGGTAACCGGCCGGCACGGGTGTACCGGAGATGCGGATTTTTGTGATCGTTTCCCCGTGCTTTTTGGCATTTTCAACAAGACAGGACAGGACTTTATCCAGCATCGGGTCGGCATAGACAAACAGGCCCGGGGCCTCGTTCTCCACCGCAACCGGACCCGGATCGATCATCTTTATTACCGCTTCAAGCACGATCGCAAGTTCCTGCCAGAGGGGTCGCTTCACCCCGAGGTTCTCGTACTCCTTGGTGAACTCGATCTGCTGGCGGATAGCCGTTGCCGAGAACTCAACGCGGCTTAAGTATTCGATGAGTTCGGGATCTTTTGTGGATCCTTTCGCAAGTTCAAGATAGCCCATCACGCCCGTGAGCTTGTTCTTGATGTCATGCCGGGTCATGCCTGAAAGGAGGTTGAGCTTCCGGTTTGCCTGTTCAAGGGCGCTTGTCTCAAAGGACCGGGTCGTGACCTCAAAAGAAGAGATTCTCACCCGTTTGTCTTCCTTATCATACGAGATCGTCAGGGAGAAGAGGGCGGTTCCGATCCGTATTTCACGGGTGAGTGGAGAGCCACCCGCTGCAACAAGATCAGAAACCAGCGAATCGAAATCTGCCGGAATGAAGGCCGCGGGATCCGGTGACATCCCCAGGTTTTTCAAAACGGCCCGGGTGGCAGGATTTGCATAGATGATGTTTTTTTCTGAATCAATCTCGATGATTGGGTCGGGACTCTGTTCCGCAAACCGGGCCAGGTGCCGGCACTGCATATCAGATGAGTCCTCTACGCTACGGTCATGGACGATAACAATGAGCTGGTCCTCCCCCTGCACCAATACCGGAATGAGCGTAACCTCCGAAGGGAAGATACGCCCGTTCCGGGTTTTGTGCATCCAGCCAAAGCATTGCGGGCTGCCCGCCCTGGCTTTCCGGATAGAGTCTGCTGCAAGATCCGCCGATGCCCTGCCGCCGGGCTGCTCCGGGGGGGAAAAGGTGAGCGGATCCTTGCCGATGATCTCCCCGCGGCTGTACCCGAACAGGCGCTCCGCGGCAGGGTTGCAGTCAGGGAAACGATCGCTCATGACAAAGATTGCGTCAGCGGATTTTTCAAACAGGGCGCGGTACCGTCCCTCGCTCACAAGCAGGGAGCGCTCACGAGTTTTTCGTTCGGTGATCGGCCGGACCGTGATAACGATCCCGTCAATCCCGATAACGTCCAGCAGGTTTGTTACTATTGCCTCGACATCGAAGTACTGTCCCCCGGCATGCCGAATCCGGAACTCCGTGGGAGTGCCGGCATCTGTTTTACCGCAAACGTCCTCCAAAGCATCCTTCACGCGCTTCCGGTCATCGGAATGGATGTACTCAAGCGGGTCTTTTCCCACTACCTCCCGAGGATCATACCCGAAGGTCCGCAGGGCTGATGGCGAACTGTACGCAATGTGCCCGTTGCGATCGATGATCCAGATCATGTCAGACAAGCCCTGGACCAGGTTCCGGAACCGTTCCTCACTCCCCAGCAGTGCCCCTTCTGCCTGTTTCCGGAGCGTGATATCCTCGCCCGAGAAGAGGATACCCGTCACCCGGGCATGGTCATCTTTGAGGAGCGTATTGTGGAAGGCAAGGATCCGTTCCTCCCCATCCTTCCTGATCACCGGATTCTCGTGGTACTCCACCGGCACGATGTCCCCGCGGCAAATCTGGTCAAAGACCGAGCGCACCTCGTCCTGCACCTTCTGCGGCAGGCAGGTGGTTATCCAGTCCCTCCCTGACAGTTCCTCTTCTGTGTACCCGAGGATCTCCAGGCCCCGGCGATTGATCCGGGTGATCTTCCCTTGCGTGTCCAGCACCGCGATCATGACCCCGGCCATATCGAGATACTGCTGTGCCAGGTCACGCTCATTCTGGATCGCCTCTTTTCCTTGTTTCTGTTCAGTGATATCCGTGACAAAGGCGTAGAAATACTGGAGGTTTTCGCCAGTTTCGGGGACGCGGTGGACGAACATCTCAACCGGCACCCTTCTGCCGTCTTTTGTGAAGTACTCCTTCTCGTACCGCTGCGGAACACCGGTCCGGATAAGTTCCCCGATCGCGGCATTCTCCCGGCCGGCAAATTCCGGCACGGTGAGATCCGTCCAGTTCATCTGCTGCAGTTCATCTTCAGGATAACCCAAAAGATCGCAGAGTGCCGGATTCACGATCCCGAACCTGCCGTCAGGGTACCCGATCCCGAAGGGCTGGGAGGAGTGTTCCAGGATCATTGCCAGCGTCCGCACCTTCTCCTCGCTTCCGGCAAGCGCCTTCTCGGCTTTTGTCCGGCGCGCCTGCTCGTCGAGCATGTCAAGCGCAAACGAGATGTCATCCGCGATCTCTTCAAGGAGGGCGATCTCGGCAGAATTGAAGAAGTTTTTTTGCGAGGCATAGATCACATATACCCCGACAACCTCACCATGAAGACGGAACGGCAACACACAAAAAGAACGGTAGCCGCGCTTCAGTGCTTCATCGCGCCATGGCTCCACCCGCGGGTCGGATTCAATGTTATTACAGGTATCATACCGCCCCTCCCGGACTGCGGTTCCGACGGGCGATGCCCGTTTCTGTTCGTCATCGCCGCACGGTTCTATTACCGAGAGGTACCCGTCTTCATGGCCGGCATGGGCAACCGGGCGGAGCAGGAGGGAGTCGTGGTCGAGCAGGCCAATCCAGGCCATCCGGAACTTCCCGTACTCAACCGAGATCCGGCAGATGTCGGCAAGAAGTGACGGGAGATCCTTTGTCCGGACAATGGTCTGGTTGATCTGGGAGAGGACCGCATAGAGACGCCCGGCGGCAAGCACCCGCTTTTCGGCAAGGATCTGCTCCGTGATGTTCCGGATGGAGAGGATGGTGATGGTGCGTTTCTTCCACGGGTACTCGCTTGAGAGGACATCGGCCGGAAAGATACTGCCCTCCCGTGTGCGGTAATACCGGAGATGCACCCCGAAAATTCCGTTCTGTGCCTCACCTTCATGGGCATCGATCTCGGCAAGCAGATCAGAGTGTTTCATGCCCCGGAACTCATCCGGGGTAAAACCGAAGATGTAGCTTGCGGCACGATTGGCATCCAGGATATCCCCCCGATCCCGGTCCACCACGAGCATCGCATCGCCGGCAGCCTCAAAGACATTGCGGTACCGCTGTTCACCTGCCGAGATCTTCTCTTCGGCAACCCTGACCGACGTGATGTCCGTCATCACGCCATGGATACCGGAGAAGTTATCCATGGTAAAGACCGGGCGGCTTGAGGTGCGCACAAACCGGGGTTTTCCCGATCCGTCAATGAGCCGGAACTCGAACGGGTGCAGGTCGCCCTTTTCAATCTCCCGGAAGCGCTCCTGCACGCGGGGGAGGTCATCGGGGGCGACAAACGCTGAAACCGGTCTTCCAATCACCTCGTCCACAGCGTAACCGAACTGGCTGATCCGGGGGCTGATGTAGGTGATGGTGCTGTTCCGGTCAATAACAAAGAGCACATCGTTGATGTTCTCGACAAGGTCCCGGTATTTCTCCTCGGATTCGGATAAGGCCTCTTCTGCCCGCCTGCGCTGGACTGCCTGCCGGATCTTGCTTGCCAGCTCGGCATACTGGCTGTTTGGCTCGCCGCCTTTCTGGAGGTAGAAGTCCGCGCCGGAGTTGAGGGCTTCGATTGCCACCTCTTCCCTGCCCTTGCCGGTAAAGAGGATGAAGGGGACACCGTTGTTTTTCGAGCGGAGGTGTTTTAAGAAAGCCAGCCCGTCCATCCCCGGCATCTGGTAGTCGGAGATGACTGCATCGAATGATCCCGCTTCAAGCATCCCGATTGCTTCCTGTGCCGAGGTGCAGGTAGCAACGGTAAATTCCCCGGTCCGTTCGAGATAGACACGGGTTACTTCAAGAAGGGTCTCTTCATCGTCAGCATAGAGGATACTGGTCATGATCCGGTTCCGGAAGATCTGGATTTTCCAATTATTGTGTCATCGTTTTTTGTCATTTGCAGGGCTTTTTTTGTTTGCAGCGGGAATCACGCGAGATACCGGGCAATGCCTTCACGGAGCTCTTCGAAGGTGACCGGTTTGTGGAGGACCCCGAGATTTTTGTCATTGAGGCTTGCCATCTTCTCTTCGACTTCGGGTGATGCGGTGAAGATGAGTACAGGGATATCCACAACTCCGAGCTCCCCCCTGAGTCGTTCTAAAAACTCCCAGCCGTTGATGGGCATCATCATGATGTCAAGCAGGATGAGGGACGGCCGGTTGCGGCTGACCCGATCGAGGG
>JBFYKS010000131.1:0-17344 GCA_041305785.1 Methanoregula sp.
GCTCTCCCGCAGTTCCCGTTCCTTTGCACTGGTCTCATCAATCTGCTGCCGCAGCTCCTCATCGTTGGCGGTGAGCTGCTCGTAGGCTGCCTGCAACTCCTGGTTCTTCTTCTCCAGTTCATGGATGCGCTGCTGGAGTTCGGGATAGTAACTCTTGCGGATCGAGGTCTCGCCAAGGCCGATGATTCGGTTCCGCTGGGCTTCCCAGTCAGGAGTGTCGTCAGAATGCTCGTTCATAGATATACTCAAGGTCAGCAACCGTGGTCTTCTTCGGGTTTGTTGCAAGACAGGGATCGTGGATCGCTTTTCCTGCAAGGTTGTGCAAATCCGCTTTCGATACCCCCAGTTCCGAGAGCCGGGTTGTGATGCCCAGCGCCTCGCGGAGCGTGCGTATGGCAAGAATGACCCCCTGCTTTCCTTCCCCGGGGTTCACACCCAGTGCAGCGCCTACTGCCGCATAGCGCTCCGGGCAGGCATCGTAATTGAAATCAATGACATGCTCCAGCAGGAGCGCGTTGCACTCCCCGTGCGGGAGGTCGGAGTATCCCCCAAGGCTGTGGGCCAGCGCATGGACTGCACCGAGACTGGCATTCGAGAAGGCGAGCCCGGCAAGGAGGCTCCCGAGCATTGTCTGGTACCGTTCCTCAATTGACCCCGGGTTACGGTATGCTGCTAGCAGGTGGCCGTGCATCAGCCGGATGGATTCAAGCGCCTGGATGTCGGTGACCGGTGAACTGGCATTCGAGACATAGGCTTCCACGCTGTGGGTGATGGCGTCCATGCCGGTGTGTCCGGTGAGCTCGGGGGAGAGCGTGGTTAAGGGCACCGGATCAACGAGCGCAATATCCGGTACGATCATCTTGCTGATGATGGCAATCTTCACCTTTCTTGTGGTATCGTTGATGATGGCAAACTGCGAGACATCTGCGCCGGTGCCGGCCGTTGTCGGGATGCAGATCATCGGGGGCGGTGGGGTTGCAACATTGTCCACCCCTTCAAATTCCAGCACCGGTTTTTTATTGGAGACCACGATCCCGATTCCCTTGGCACAGTCAATCGGGCTGCCGCCTCCAATCGCAAGGATCGCGTCACAGCCGGATTCCTCGTACACCCGGGCCCCCTCCATCACCTCAAAATCACGGGGATTGGGGCTGACACCGGAAAAGAGGGTATGCCCGATCCCTTCGGCATCAAGACGTTCCGTAACATCCTTCACCCACCCGGCGCTGATGACGTTCGGCCCGCTCACGATGAAGACCTGCTCTGCACCAAAGTTCTTCGCGTACCGCCCGGCAAGCAACCGGGCATCCGCCCCGATGACGAACTCCGGGGCAACAAACTTCCTCAGTTCTGTAAAAGCACCGCTCATGACACCACTCCCCAGTTGAACACTCACTGTATGACAGTGAATGCCTGTTATTCATATTTCAAGGTTTATCATCGCAATCTTGGGGCATGAATGGAAACGCAGGAGCGCAGAATTACAATCCGCGGTAAAAACGCCAAATATCCGTGGCAGGGATTTTTTTCGTTTACCTGCCTTTTGCAGCAGTGACGCGGAACGCGTTCTTTGGCACGAGCATCTCGAAGCGGGCCCCCCGGCCCTCGATACCGGTCTCCCTGATGCTGATGTTTGTGATCGAGAGGATCTCACGTGCCAGAAAGAGGCCGAGACCTGTATTTTTGCCATACCCGCGTGTAAAGATCTTCTCTTTCTCCCCAAGAGGGATTCCGATCCCGTTGTCTTCCACAATGACCAGCAGGCCGTCCGGCTCGCGCTCGCAGCGAATCGTGATCCCGGTTACCCTTCCCCCGTGCCGGCTCGCATTGTCAACAAGGTTGAAAAAGACCCGCTCGAGCATCGGGTCAGAGAACACCTCGATGCCGGCACAGGTCTTCGAGAACCGGATCGGCACCTGGCTTGCCACGCGCTCGATGACCGCCTCGACCGGAATCCAGGAGGGGGCCTGGATACCCAGCTCCTGGTAGGTCCGGGTGAACTCGATCTGGCGGGTGATGGTGTCGGCAGCAGCAAGGATCTTTTTGAGGTAATCTTCAACAACCGGATCCCCTTTCCTCTGGGCGGCAATCTGGGCAAAACCCTGCAGGATCGTCAGCTGGTTGGCAACATCGTGCCGGGTGATGCTGTTTAAGAGGCTGAGTTTCCGGTTTGCTTCCCGGATCGCCTGTTCCATTGCCCGGTATTCCGAAACATCGTGAATCGAGCATTCAACCCCATCCTGCTCCCCCTCCGCATTGTAAACAAAATGTGCATTCACTGAACCCCAGAACGTGGAGCCGTCTTTTCTCATGAACTCAATTGTCTGGTCAACGAGTTCCTTATCCTGCTCCATCTTCTCGATCAGGCTTGGCCGGATCTCAGGGCGCTGGTAAAAGGACGCAATGGACCTTCCAAGAATCTCTTCGGGTACATCATACCCGAACAGGGTTGCAGCCGAGGGGCTTGCCATGATGAGATTTCCTTTTTTGTCAGACCGGATAAATGCGTCCTGGATGTTCTCGATGACACTGCGATACCGTGCCTCGCTTTTTCGGAGTGCCTCTTCAGCAAGCCGGTAGCCGGTAAAGTCAAGGGCATTGCCAACAAGCGTGGTGACCGCGCCGGTATCATCAATGACCGGCATAAGGGTTGTCCGGTACCAGTGGATCGTTCCATCTTTGTGAAAGACCCGGTATTCAATGCCCGGCTGGGCTTTGCAAGAGGAGATTGTCCGCGCCAGAAAATCCTCGCAGGCCGGGATATCCTCCGGGTGAACAAACTCCCGGAAACTTTTTCCCAAAACCTCTCCCTGATCGTGACCGAGACAAACAGACCAGCTTCGGGAGATGAACGTAAGGGTGCCATCCGGCTTAAGCGTGTAGATGACATCATGGCTGTTGTCAACGATAATACGGTAAAGCCGTTCCATATCGTGGAGGGCCTGCTCGGCTTTCTTCCGTTCGGAGAGATCGGTTGCAACACTCAGGATTGCATCCTCGGCGTTCCAGCGGATGAGACGGATTGCCACGTGAAGCGGGATCCGGGATCCGTCTTTTCGGTAATGCTCCACATCAAAAGACGCCTCGCCGGTCCGTTTGAGCATATCGATCCGCTCATTGATATGTTCCTCGCTTGCCGGTACATCCAGCTCATGGAGGTTGAGCGCAAGGAACTCTTCCCGCGTATACCCGTGGAGCTCAAACGTCCGCTGGTTTGCATACAGGAACCTGCCGTCATCGGCATGAACCGTGATGGATGCCGGTGAGATCTCCATGAGCCCGGCAAGGAGCTGCATCTGCTGATCTGCGTTCCGGACCGCCGTGATATCATGGAAAATGCCTTCAATGCCCCCCGGTTCACCATCTTTACCGGTGTAAAAGTGACTGCTGGTTGACACGAGGACGAGACCTCCATCACGGCGACGGAGGGACACCTCATAATCCTTAACTTCCCCTTCTTTTTGTATGAGGTCTAGGAACGCTTGCCGGCGTTCGGGAAACGCCCAGACGTCCCTGCCGATATTCTTCCCGAGAAGTTCATCGAGCGACTGATACCCGAGAAGCGAAAGGATGCTGGGGCTCGCCATGATCAGGTTGCCTTCCCTGTCGCTCCGGTAATAAACATCCTGGATATTGTTGAGGATCGTGCGGTACTTCTCCTCGCTCTGCCGCAGGGCTTCCTCTGCCTCCTTATGATGGGTGATGTCCCGGGCAGCGGCAAAGATTACATTCCCGCTGGGGCGCGAGCGCCATTCGATCCACCGGTAGGTGCCATCCTTGTGGCGGTACCGGTTGGTGAAGTTGAGCACCTCCTCCTGGGAGCGCAGGGTTGCGATGGCATCGAGCGTGCCCTGAAGGTCTTCAGGGTGCACGAGATCGAGGAAGCGCGTTCCCTCCAGTTCAGCAAGCGAATACCCGAGCGTCCGCTCCCATTCCGGGTTCAGTTTCCGGAAATAGCCGTCCGTGTCGGCAATGCAGAAGAGATCGAGACTGGTGGTGAAAAACCGATCCAGTTCCTCAGTTTTTCTTACAAGCTCCTCCTCGATCTGTTTCCGGGTTGTTTCATTTCGGTAATTGGCAACAATCTCCCCGGATGGGAGTTTATAGACATAATTCTCCCGCCAGCCGGATATGCGGTTATCAGTATAGCGGGCAAGCGGAAACACTTCTGGGGAGCCAGACTGCCACACCCTGCGGAAAACGTCGAAGATCCCAAAATCATTTACCGTGGGGAAGACTTCGGTCACCCGCCTCCCGATGACATCCTCACGCCGAACCTGCTCGGTGTCCTCTGCTGCCTTATTGAATTCTAATATTACAAAGTCCCTACCATCGTCAACGGCTTGATATACTGCCACGCAGTCATGCATGGCATCGAACAGGGAATGATAGCGTTCCTCGCTTGCCCGGATCTTCTTCTCACTCTCCGCCAGCACTTCGAACTGTTCCCGGAGTTCCTCCTCGCTTGCAGCTATCTGCTCATACGCGGCACGGAGTTCGTCCTGTGCCTTATTGCGATCCGTGATGTCTATGCCCACGCCGGTAAAATAGATCTTGTTGTCGATCTCCAGTCGCTGTGCGGTGAAGTAGAGGGGTATCTTTTTCCCGGATTTGGTCTGGAGCTCTGCTTCTGCCGATGCCTGCCCTTCCCTGAGTGCCCGCTCTACACTCTCCGTGATAACACGGATTGCATGATCGTCACCTTTGAACCATTCAAGGATCTGTTTTCCATTGAGTTCTTCTGCGGAATACCCGGTGATCATCTCGTGAGCTTTGTTCCACCGGACAAGCCTCCCATCGCAGTCATAGAGATAGAGCAGCCCGGGGATGCTGTCGATGACCGCGGTCGAAAAAGTCTTCTCGCGCCCAAGGGCATCTTCTGTGTTCTTCTGCTCCGTGATATCCTTGGCTGTGCCCTCGTAATACCTTATGTTCCCTTGAACATCAAAGACTGCCGCCGCATTGATCTTTATCCAGCCGGTATTCCCGTCACGGCGATAGACCCCGGCTTCAAAATCCTTAACCACACCTTCATTCCCGAGTGTCTTGATTATACGTTGGCGATCATCCGGGTTGACATAGACCTGAGAACCGATGTCCCTGAAAGCGTTGAGCATTTCCTGCGGGGTGTCATAGCCAAAGATCCGGGCGAGCGTGGTATTGATTGCCAGAAACCGGCCCTCGAGGGTTGTCCTGAAGATCCCAATTACCGAATTCTCAAAGAGGCTGCGGTAATTTTCCTCGCTCTCAAGGAGTTCATTTCGGGTTCTCCGCTGCCGGATAACCTGCCAGAGTCCCTGCATGAGAAGCGATAACTGGTGGACATCATCGACCGTGTAATCATGGGGTTTGTTTGCCACCCCGGCAACCATCACAATGCGCCCGTTATCAATGACCGGGATGTTCATGTGCCGGACAATGACGGGATGACCGGAAGGGTACCCCTTCTTTTGGGGATTCGGGGCTGCATAATCATTCGTGATGACAGGACGCCTCTGCCGGACCGCCTCTCCCCAGAGGCCGGTCTCTGATGTTTTATAGACAATGGGTTTCTCACGGAGGGCGCATTCCTTCATTGCCGATTTCGACCAGGCGTACATGCTCAACTCTGACTCATCCTCATTAAGGAATGCAAGATAGCCAAGCGGGCTGCCCGTTACGATACCGGCCCCATCGACGGCATATTTCAGAAGATCCTTTTCGTGATTGTTCGCCCGCTCAAAGAAGCCCAGCATATATTCAAGCCGTGATGCATTTTCCCGTACCTGCTGCTCCGTGAGGGTCAGCGCATCGAGCTGCTCACGGAGCTCCTCCTCGGAAGCCGTGATCTGCTCGTAAGCGGCACGGAGTTCATCATCGGCTTTCTTCCGTTCGGTAATGTCACGGATAGCCTCGATCGCTCCTGCCAGTTCACCCTGCCGGTTATAAAGCGGACCCGCCTTGGCAAGAACCGTTATCTGGTTCCCCCGCGGATGCGGAAGATTGGTCTCGGCGGTTATCGTGTTATCCACTCTCAGGATATTGGAGTAATAGGGTTCCACCTCACTTTCGGAGGAGAAGATCAGGTCGATAAGGATTGGCCTGCGCTTACCATAGAACGGCAGGGCATACTCGTGATCCCCTTTCCCGAGCATCGTTTCCGCGGAAAGCCCGGTCATCTCCTCGATTGCCCGGTTCCATGCGATGATCACGCCATCCCGGTTTATCGCAAAGGTCGCGTCTGGCAGGAAATCAATGATATCGGCAAGACGTTTTTCGGATTCGACAAGGGAGATCTCGGCCTGCCTTCGTGAGGTGGCCTGCCGGATCTTGTGGGCAAGTTCAGCGAACTGGGCTTTGACATCGCCGCCTTTCTGGAGATAAAAGTCGGCACCGTTGTTGATTGCCTCAATCACGATCTCTTCCCGGCCCCGGCCGGTGAAGAGGATGAACGGGATATCCCCAAACTGCTGGCGGACGGTTTTTAACAGCGCGATACCATCCATTCCCGGCATCTGGTAATCTGAAATTATTGCATCAAAGGGGAGGGTTGAGAGCAATTCAAGCGCTTCCCTGCCCGATGCTGCGGTTTTGACGTTAAATTCCGGCGACTGCTCTAAAAAGATCTTGCAGAGTTCGAGAAGGTCTCGTTCATCATCCACGTAGAGCACAGAGAACATCGGAAATTTCCAATCCTGTAATATCCTGATGCGATGGTTATGCTATATAAAATTGCGGAAGAGGTGTCAATCTTTTGACTCTGTTGAAACGAGTACGAATTTTGGGACATCTGACCAGCAACTTTCAATAGTAGAAGAATTATTTAACACATATACGGATGTGAACCATGAGAACGCAAAGTGTTACCTACTTTACCGAGCGTGAAGAGGAGTTTGTGAATCTCTTAATCGAGATTGGGATGCGCAGGACCGTTGCCAAGGTGCTGGTATACCTTGCAAATACCGAAGAGGCAACATCGCGGGATATCGAGCGCGGGACCGATCTTCGCCAGCCGGAAGTCAGTATCGCCATGAACTACATGTACGAGCGCGACTGGCTCAAGAACCGGGAGAGCAAGGCGATGAGCAAGGGCCGGCCCGTGAAGATCTACACACTCTCAAAACCCATTGCAAAGATCATGGATTCTATCGAACAGGAGAAGAAAGAGGAAGCACGGCACCGGCTGGAACTGGTCAAGAAACTCAGGCTGTATATCAACTAAAAACCACCCCCGTTCACGTCATCCCGGCCGGTTTTTTTAAACAGGTCGGGGTGAGGCACCCCACCGGAACCGGGCCCTGGAAAACGATGCCCGGTTTACGTACTTTTTATGGCAGGTAATCATCCCGCCGCGGGCTGAAAACTTCCAGGGCAACGGAATCCGCCAGGATCTTTGCATGGTGCCCGACATCTCCCGGAATCACCCAAGCGTCACCCGGGCGGATTTCATGAATGTCGTCACCAATCGTGAGGATCATGTGGCCGGAGACGAGATAACCGGTCTGCTCCTCTGGATGGCGGTGGTGCGCAAGAACCGAACCGGCTTTTAAGATGAACTCGGTCATCAGCGTCTTCTCGCCATAAACGAGGGTCTTGCGCTGGATTCCCGGGGCTGCCGGCAGGTAACCGGATTCATGGGATTTTGCATACATGATTCTCACGGTGTTTTGGCAAGTTCGGTAATTAAAGCATCGCCAAATTCGCGTGTCCCGTACGATCCGCAGAGATCCCTGGTGCAGATGCCCTGTGCAATGAGCGCACAGATGGCTGCATCGATCCTAAATGCTCCATCGGAGTCCCCGAGATAGTCAAGGAGCATGGCCGCACTCCGGACTGCGGCGATGGGGTTTGCAATATTCTTACCGGCAATATCCGGGGCACTCCCATGCACCGGTTCAAACAGCGCATGATTATCCCCGATATTGGCACTCGGCACCAGGCCGAGACCCCCGACAAGGTACGCGGCAACGTCTGACAAGATATCTCCGAACATGTTGGTCGTCACCACAACATGGTAAGCACCCGGGTGCTGGAGAAGGTCAAGGGACAAGGCATCGATATATTTGTCATTACAGGGGATCTTCGCTGCTTGTGCTTCGGCAATGCAGATATCCCGGAAGAAGACATCGGACTTGATGACGTTTGCCTTATGCCCAATAGTAAGGAGACCGTTTCGCTCTTTGGCCAGCCGGATTGCGGCCCGGGCTATCCTTTCGGTCCCTTTTCGGCTCACCACCCGGAGCGTTGTTGCCCGTTCAGGAGAGACTTCCTCGATACCGGAATAGAGTCCTTCGGTATTCTCCCGTACGATCATGATATCAAACCCGTCGCCCCGTATCGGGCGCAGGTTTGCATACAGGTCAAGGGACTTGCGGATCCGGAGCACCACGCTCTGGTAATCCTTCATGGGAGGAGTGGTTATCGCACCAAAAAGGATCGCATCGGCGGTCTTGAGTACTTCGAGGTCATGGTCAGCACAGGGGCAGCCGGTCTGCTCCCATTTCCCGTACCCGACATTCACGGGAAAGAACTCGTACTCCGGGTGCAGCAGGGCAAGAACTTCCCGTGCAACCGGGATCACTTCATGCCCGATCCCGTCCCCTTCCACGACTGCTATCCTTGTCATTTCGCCCTCCAGCGGGTAACGAGATCCCGGACTGCCGCATTGATCTTCACCGGATCTGCCCCCCAGTGGACCACGGCACCGGTATGGCCATTCCATGCAGGGATGCCTTCCCGCTCGGACCGGCAGCAGCGGGCGATGAACGGCTCTTCCGTAACGGATTCGAGCGGGCAGATGTTGATGAGCTGGAAATCATTGCCATAACATTCGGTATAAAACTGGGACGCGGTCAGGCATCCGGCAACCTGCTCGCCGCCATGCATGGTATCGGCATCCAGGGTCTTGTCAAACCCGGCAGCCCGGCACGGGAAGACATCAGCCTGAATTCCGGTGAGATCCCTTACGTGATGACAGAACTGTATCGACAGATCCCCAAACATTCCTGCGGCCTCAAGTTCGCGGATACAGGACGAGAGACCGGGACGGGGCGGGCTGACGTCATAGACATGGATCTGTAAAAACCCTGACAGGTCGGGGTCGAGCACGAAGGTCTGGTGCTCGTCAAGCCCGGTGAAGATCGTGCACCGGTATCCCGTATCATTTGCAAGTTCAACCAGTCGTGTGCGGTTATGGAGGTTCACCTTCTCCGGGTACCGGTATACCTCCTTTTCTGATGCGATAACCCGTGAACTCATAAGCGTCCGCATCATGCCCTTCCCGTCTGGATCGAGCGTCACTTCCAGCACTTCACACCCGCCGTGGGGGGTGTCCTTAAGGAGATACCGGCTTAAGAAATAGACCTTGTCATCGCAGGGTTTGGTGGACGCGTGCCCCACGTTCTTGCAGTGTTCGGGAAAGATCATGGATGCGCCTTCCAGTAGTTCACAAGGCCACCGGCTGCGAGGATCTCCTGCATCCGGGGGGAGAGAGGGCGGATCGGGTACTTTTTCCCCCCCGCCTCGACCCACCCTTCAGCCAGATCGAACCGCACGTTCTGGTTCGCGGTGCAGCTAACGCTGCACTCAATGACCGGAAGCCCGATGTTGATGGCATTCCGGAAGAAGATCCGGGCGAAACTGGGGGCGATGACGGCAACAACCCCGGCTTCATGGATTGCAATGGCGGCCTGTTCACGAGAGGACCCGCAGCCAAAATTTTTCCCGGCAACGATCACCGCCCCTTTGAGCCTTGGAGCAATTGCGCTGTCGAGGTCTTCAAAGACGTGGGCAACCCACAGGCTGTGGTCCTTGGTCCGCAGGTAGCGGCCTGCAATGACAAGGTCGGTATCAATATCTGCCCCAAGACATACCGCATGCCCGCTGCCCTGCATCATGCCACCTCCGGTTCGGTTATCTCACCTTTGAGAGCACTCGCGGCAGCGGTTGCCACAGAAGAGAGGTAGATCTCGCCGCCAACGCCCATCCGGTTCCGGAAGTTCCGGTTTGCCGTAGAGAGGCAGACTTCCCCCTCGCCCAGCACACCCATGTGTGCTCCAAGGCAGGGGCCGCATCCGGGGGTTCCAATAGTGCAGCCTGCACTGATCAGGTCTGCAAGGATGCCGGTCCGTGCCGCGTCAGCAAGCACCTGTCGCGAGGCCGGGACGACGATCGTCCGGACTGCAACCTTACCGCCCTTCACGATCTTTGCCAGGCGCGCAAGGTCGGAATACCGCCCATTCGTACAGGTACCCACAAACACCTGGTCGAGCGGGAGACCGGCCAGATCCTGTACCGGTTTTATCGTATCAACCCGGTGCGGGACGGCGATTACCGGTACGATGTCCGCAAGATCAATCTCAAGGTTGCGGATATAGGTGCAGGATTCTGGCACCTGCGCACTCACCTTCTGCCCCTTTGCAGCCAGGTAGGAGACGGTGATGTCGTCCGCATAGAACATGCCGGTCTTTGCCCCGGTCTCAACGGCCATGTTGCAGAGCGTGAGGCGCTCGTCCATCTGGAGGGTCTTTGCTCCTTCCCCGACAAACTCCAGCGCACAGTACGTGCCGCCATCCATCCCGAGCCGGTTCACGTACGAAAGTGCAAGATCCTTTGCCTCTGCTGCCCCGTGAAGGGATCCGGAGAGATGAAGCCCGATTGAGTCCGGGACCCGGAACCAGGTCTCTCCGGTCAGCCAGATCGCGGCCATGTCCGTTGCGCCGACACCGGTCGAGAACGCACCGAACGCTCCCGGAGTGCAGCTGTGGGAATCCGCCCCCACGACAACCTCACCAGGTAGGACAATACCTTCGCTCATGACCTGGTGGCAGATGCCCCCCCCGATATCGGAGAGGATCAGGAAGGAAGTATTGGCAAATTCCCGGAGTTCGTGCTGTAGTGTTGCCGTTGTACTGTTGTTTGCGGGAACGATATGATCGAAGAAGACGTGGAGGCAGGAGGCATCGGCGAGCCGGGCCGCCCCCATCCGCTTCCAGGTCTCAAGGGTCAGCATGCCGGTGCCGTCACAGACATAGGCCCGGTCCACCTTGTGATCAACATACTCGCCTGCGGAGGCCCCGAGGATCCGTTCTGATAAGGTACTCATGCTTGTGTCTCCTTTGCCTTTTTGATCAGTTTCCGGAGCACTTCCGGCGTGACATTGCACTTATGCTCGCTGTGGTCCTTGACCAGGTCGAGCACCCGGCAGATCTGTTTCTCCGAGAGCTCGCAGCCAATAGATGCAATCACATGTTCGAGGGCTTTCTTCCCGGTGTGCTTGCCGAGCATGAAGTGCCGTTCGCCCCCCACCATATCAGGAGTGAAATATTCGTAGGTGGCCGGGTCTTCGAGAATTGCTGCGATATGGATGCCGCTCTCGTGAGAGAAGGCAAGCTCACCGGTAACCGGTTTGTTCCGGGGAAGCGTGATGCCGGAATACTTCTCCACCAGGTGCGAGAGTTCTGTCAGGTGCGAAAGGTCGTATCGGTCAATACCCTTCTTCATTCGCAGGGCAACAAGAAGTTCCTCTAAAGAGGCATTGCCCGCCCGCTCACCGATGCCGTTGATGGTGGTGTGGAGCTGGAACGCCCCCGCTTCAGCAGCGGTGAGGGTGTTGGCCACCGCACAGCCCATATCATTGTGGCAGTGGGCGCAGAGGGGACAGTCGATGGTAGCGACAAGTTCGGTCATGATCCGCTGCATCTCGGAGGGGATGAGACAGCCGACCGTATCGGCAAACGAGACGAGGACTGCCCCATGATCTACTGCCTTGCGGTAGACTTCCTTGAGGAACGTCATGTCGGTACGGGATGCATCCTCGGCTGCAAACCTGACCTGCACCCCGTGGTCCCGGGCATAATCGATCATTGAGAGGGAATCCTCGAGCACCTGCTCCCGGGTTTTTTTGAACTTGACCCGCACATGGAGTTCTGAGGTGGGGATGAAGATGCTCACCATATCGACACCGCAGTCAATAGCAGTCTGGATATCTGCCTCGCGGGCCCGGGAGAACCCGCAGATACGGGCATCAAGACCGAGATTTACGATGGTTTTTACACATTGCTTCTCGTTTGCCGACACTGCCGGGAACCCGGCTTCGATGACCTCGATGCCGATCTCATCGAGCTTTGTCGCGATATCCACTTTCTCCTGGCACGAGAACGAGACGCCGGGAGTCTGCTCCCCGTCCCGCAGGGTTACATCACAGATCTCAATATGCAATGGTTTCATGGGCGCTTCCCTCCGGACAGGTTCCGGTTACCACAAGAGTCCGCGGCCTGTCCGTCACCACGAGCTCGCGTTCGAGTGTCGCTTCATCATCGGCCCGGCAGACCACCGGCTCCGCCCACCGCAGGTAGGGGAGAGGATCAATTGCGGGCTGCTTGCCGGTCATGGCCGTGCAGTCATTCTTTGTCACGATACAGAGGAGCGGGAGGTGCTTCTCGTACACATCAATCAGGGCATTCAGGCCGGAGTGAAGGAGTGCATAGTCGCCGATCAGGGCCACTTTCGTGCTCCGGGCAGCAACTGCGATGCTTGCACCCATCCCGAAACTTGCTACCCCCAGATCGTAGGGATGGTTCATCCCGAGAACAGAGCAGCCCGCATCGCAGATCATGGCCATCCCCCGTTTTTTCAGGATATTCATCATCGGAATGAACGGGCAGTTGCGGCAGAAGGTCCGGTAGAACCCCCGGTCCACCATGGACTGGGGCCGCTCCTGAATTGACGGGGGCTGAACTCCCCGGTGATCACGGGCAAACGTCCTCCCGCATTCCCGGATATCCTTGAGCCCTGCTGCCTGTTCCGGCATGGGATTTACGGTCACGATCCGTGTCGTGCCGGGTGCAGGTCCAACCCCGGCGGGTTCACCATGCCAGCGGTTCAGGGGCGAATCCGATGACCAGCCAAACATGGCCCGGTACAAATCCTCTGCCGCGGTCATCCGCCCGTTCATGGTATAGGTCCGGTCCGAGAGCCTTCCTTTCCCGTCCTTCCGTGGCACGGGATACTCTCCCGTGTCCGCATCCAGCACAGCCGGCGTGATCCGGAGCATTGCCACCCGGGAGAACTGCTCGGAAGCTTCCAGTGCCGCCTCAACACCAGCAGAGATCGTGGATGCATCCGGCTCAATGACCGGTAACTCTGCAATTTCCCCGTAATACCGGGAATCCTGCGCAGTCTGGGATCCCCGTGCGTCCGGATCGTCCCCCGTTACCAGTACCACGCCACCGATAAGCCCCTGTGCAGTCGCCTGCAGGAGCGGATCCGCACAGGCATTGACACCGACATTCTTGATGATCACCGCAGCACGCTTTCCCATAAGGGAGTCGCCGAGGGCATATTCAAGGGCCGTCTTCTCGTTGATGACCAGTTCGGCATTGCAGAGCGTTCCCAGATCGGTAACCGGAAACCCGGGAACCGTATACTGGCGGTCCGTATACCGCAACAGTGCACCGGTAATGGCTTCAACTCCCTTCATTCGTCTCTCCCGGGAACCAGATCGCAACCGGAACAGTTGGTGCACATGGTCTCCGCTATAAGGGGATCCAGTCCCGCATCTTCGAGAGCCTCGCGGTGGATCTCCAGAATCCTCATCAGCCGCTCTGCAGATGGACGGGGTGAACTGGCAAGTCCGGCAACCGGGTTGAGAGGACGGAGGACGGGGATAACCCAGCGGGAGGTAAGCTTCCGGATGCAGGTTTCCAGCTCGGCATCGGTCTCCCCAAGACCGATAATCACGTTGGAGAAGACCCGGTTCTTCCCGAAGAGCTCGACCGAGCGGTCAAGCACCTGCCAGATCATGTCGTAGTCCAGCCCCGGGCACATCTTTGCAAAGATCCCGGGGGTTGCAGCTTCGAGATTGAACTTCACCTCGGCAACACCCAGGTCTTTTAAGCGTTCCGGGGTCTTTTCCGTGGGGTAGATGGAGACGCCGATGGGCAGACCAAAGAACGCGAGGTGCTTCACTACTTCGAGGACATATGCCTCTTCCTCCCCGATACTCTCCAGAACCCCGCTCGTTATTGATATTGCGTGGATGCGGTGGCGCACGGACTCGATCATCTGCATGATCTCTTCTATGGATTTCCGCCTTCCACCAATAGCGGGTACCGAACAGTACCGGCAATGGAAAATGCAGCTGCCCGTTACCGTGATGAATGCCTGATCGGGGCAATGGAACCCGGGCTCGAGCAGCCTGCCGGAGATGAGATTTCCTTCGAAATACAGGTCCGCGATTCCATTGCCCCGGTGGGCAATCTCGATGGGGCTGAAGGGATCGAGTGCCAGCCTGACGCGGTGGCTCCCCATGGCAAAGAAGACGGCTCCCTCACTTCCGGCTCCGGGTCCGGCCGCAGATCCGGCAATGAACGGTCCTGCCGGTTCCCCGACAAGGTTGACAGACCCGGCTGCCAGCAGCCGGCTTTTCAGTTCTTTCCACTGCATAGTTCCAGCGCCTCCTCGTACCGGGTGGCAAAGGGGATGGCAGCAACCGCCCCGACAATCCCCCGCCCGTTCATGATAATCCGGAGATCGGGATCCCGGATGGATTCCAGCAGACCGGCGTCCACCTCACCCCGCTTGACCATCCTGCCATAGGCAAGCAGTTCTTGTGATGGAGTGAAGCCGGTGTAAACGGCCATACCGGTCTTTTGCGAGAGGGTGTATTTCTGAAGCAGCATATGGAACCGGGCAACCAGACCATCAGGATCGTTTGTGGCGAATTCCGCTACCAGCCCGACACAGTTTTTCGTGCGGTAGGGGACCGGGAAGAGCTGGACGATGGTGTGCGACAGGTATACCGACCGTTCGTCTTCAACAGCACGTGCAATGTTGTGAACAAGCGTCCATGTCGCCCCCTCCTCCGGTGTATCGGTGTCATCGACACCGATGAGAACCCGCTGCATCCGGGGCAGCCAGATCGTTGCGCCGGCAACTTTTCCCCCGCCGGCCGGATCACTCCTGCTCCTCAGGACACCTGCTGCATCTGAACGGCAGGAGGCTGCACCAACCCCCCCTCCCCCCATGCCAATATACGAGATCGCGATCTCCGAACCATCTACGGTACAGGCAGATATCCCTGCCGGGAACCGGGATCCTTCAAGGGGAAGATCGACCGCCCCGGCCTTCAGGGAGTATCGCATGGTGGAACCCACGCAGCGGACATCATTCACGATCGGGCTTTGGGCGTAATGGCACTTCGACCACATGGCACCCCCGATGCAGTCAAAGAACTCGACGAGCTCAACATTGCTTGCCGAAGCATCGGCAACAGCGGTGATCCGGGGGTAATGAATCACATAAGGATCATACAATGTATCTGAGGATCTCTCTTGAGTCACGTATGCACCACCCGGGAGGATACTAAGAGATGCGTACTTCTGCACAACGGAAATTTTTCATCGCAGATACGGGATACCATGTTACCGCCGAAAATTTCGTTAACAAGATTATCGGCAATAACTCTATTTAAAGAGATCGATAGGTATCAAAAAAGTTCAAAAAAAGATCAGAGGACCTTGTGAAGGTCGATCTTGTAGGGACCAAGCGTGCCGCCAAAGTTTCCGGCAGAGATGAACTTCACACCGGGAACTTTGACTGCTGCCTTGATGCCGGCTGCCATTGCTGCGGCAACCGACTTCTCGTCCACACCGTCAATAACGATCTCGTACACGGTTGTGATACCCGCAGGAATCTTGGTGTCGGCAACTTTCTCCCGAAGGGTCGGGCAGTACTTCTCGTTTGTTGAGGCGGGCATGAACTTGTACTTCAGGCTGCCAACCTTTGAGCCGCTGGCGACAACGCCACCGGGGAAACTGGTGATAACGCCCGGAACAGCATCGATTGCTTCGACTGCCTTCTCGGCACCGGTGAGGGCTGCCATCTGGTTCTCGCCCATGATAAAGAAGTTCCCCCCGGCAACGCCCTTGACAATGCCGAACTCTTCCTCGCCAACATACTCGCCGTTCATGATAGGAATGACCCAGCATTTGCGGCCGCCGACTTCCTTCTGGTACTCGTAGCCGTCACCGAAGAAGTGGAGCTTGACCGGGATCTTCTCTTCTGCATCGGTGATGCCGTTGAAGACCGCAGTGGTCGGGGCAGTCAGGACGCACTCGGCAAGGCGCTCGACAACCTGCTCTTTTAACTTCTTCTTGCTGGCACAGATCAGGATTGAGACGCCGGGCCTCCCGTCAGGGGTCTCGCTGGCCGGGATCTCCCGCTCAATTCCTGCTTCGCAGGGGCAGCCGATCGCTGATGTGGCAAACCCGGTTGCCTCGGTTGCTGCTTTCTTAGCCCATTCCTTGTTGACCGCAGTGATGATGATCCGGCAGACCCAGGTGGGGAATGCCTCTGCGTATGTGTCGTCTATGGTAACGCCGTTGATTTCCATGAAATAACCTCCGGTACTACAAAGGTACCATGATAAGGATTGAATAAATTTTCTAATTGATTCCGGCAAATAAAAAATCCGGATTAACGTATTCCCAAGCGCATGAAAACCCGTGGAAAAAGTAAAGTTAACCTGATTGACTTATTTAAAAAACCATATAAACCAAAATAATAGGAACGTGAATATCCTGTCGTTTTTTTCCCGATAAATTTCAGAACATTTATCTACATTCTTCAACCACTTTTTGTTAGTCGATTTTTGATAATCGATCTATAGCTGGTGCGTGAAAAGTAAAAATATGGCATTTGCAGTGCACATAAAAAGCGTTGTACTGGCTGTAATAATTGTGTGGTTGCATAGCCCTGTGGATACCGGAAATCCCAAGGTAACAGAACGGGACTTTCGGGAATTTGGCAACCCGGGGCGAGATGTGCAATAAGAAACAGCGTGAGGGTTAATTCATGGCATTGTTTCCAAAGTTTTCCAAGAAGAAAGATGGGGTTAACGTTGTGATGGAGCAGAGGCTCCTTCAGAACGTCAACAACCTTATACTCAATGCAGAGACCTGCACGGGATGCGGCATTTGCGTTGACGCTTGCCCCGAAGAGGCTATTGTCCTCGGGCTTGTCGGAGCATCGAAGCGCGGCGCAATCAACTACGCTGCTCCTATCGATGTCGACGAAACCAAGTGCTCCTACTGTGGAGTATGCGTCATCATGTGCCCGTTCAATGCACTGACATTGAAGGTGGATGGACAGGAGAGACTCCCGATCCTCGAGAAGGAAGGTTTCCCGCAATACGACATGAAAGCGGAGATCGATGACGAAAAATGTGTCAAGTGCACGATCTGCGAAGAGGTCTGCCCGCGTGACGCAATCGACCGAAACGTCCCCGCATACGAAGGAACCTATAAGGGACCAGTCGCTGGTGCAAAACCAAAAGCGGCTGCAATGAAGACCAAGACGACAATTA
>JBFYKS010000132.1:0-4525 GCA_041305785.1 Methanoregula sp.
CTTTGCGCCATTGACCGCGTTGCCGAGCGCGATATAGATCTGCTCGCGGGCAAATCCCATCCGCTGCTCGGGCGTCATCGAGCCGATATAGCCCTTGATCATACCGGCATACTGCCGGACCATCTCCTTTGGCATACCGGACTGCTCCATACCCTCAAGCACCTTATCGATCAAGGGTTCGAGCTCGGTATTGGCACAGAAAACCAGCAGGTGCGAGCAGGTGGTGATCTGCGGCTGGTCATTGGTATGCGGCCGGAGGCTTGCCTTGATCCGGCTTGCAGAGATGACCTTGATCTTCCAGGGCTGGAGGTTGAATGCGGACGGGGAGTACCGGATGATATCGAGCAGCAAAAAAAGCGCCTGCTCATCGATCATCCTGCCATCGAACTGCTTGGTAGCATACCGCTGCATGACAATATCCTTGAACTCCATCTCACAAAACCCTCTCAACACCAACGCGCTGATATGGTAATCGTTCGTCTTTGGGATTAAAAAAATGTGGGATTGTCCGGTTTTTTCCTTCACGGAAGTTTAAGATAAGCCTTTTCTGCCAGCTCCCTGAGCAGTGCATAATCTGCGTAGGGCCCGGTCATCCGGAGAACTACGAGGGTTGTGTCTTTGGCAAAGAGTATCTCCACGACATCCTGTTTGAGTGAACCCTTCAGCGAACCGGACATCAGGGGGTCACCCTTGTTCTCCCTCACCACAATCTGCGATCTCGCCTTGCCGCTGAATGCATGGCTCTGCTCGCCCAGTCCCGGCGCGGGTAGCGGCGTAATGATGAGCTCCGGATCAGCCTGGTCATTGGTAATCACAAACGCAACGAGATTTGGCATATTTGCCGCAGGATACGTGGTCAGCGTCTCGGAGATTTCGGTTGCGCCCATCGGGTGGTCCGGCATGCCGGAATAGGTTACCACAAATCCACCCTGCCACCCGAGATCCCTGGCAAGGCTGCCGACCTCATCGGCAGACTTCTGCCTGCTCTCCACAAGCGTAAAATTTTCCGGGGCATCGGCAGCCGTAAGGGCAACAGCGGCAAGCGACGATTGCGGTGCAGCGGGAATATCCTGTCCGGGTGCTGCCTGCGTGCACCCGGCGCCCAGGGTTATTACCATGATCAACAGGACGAAAAGAACAACCGGTAACCACTTCATGGTACAATATCGGGAGGAAAGTGAAGAAAAGCGTTTGCTTCCGGTCCCGGTAAGATGATCTATCCGGAAGTTGAGCGTCCTCCTCCCAAATGGAGCACGAAGCTTGTTTCACGAGCAAAAGGAGCGGATCCCCCGGATCAAGATGGAATTTTTCTCAAGATATGCAGGCCGCTCCGCTTCCGGTTATGCGAAAAAAAATCTACGGTCCCTGTAAAAATCCGGAATGACCCGTGCAGAACTCTCCTGTTTAAAAAATCTCTTCATCGCTCTGATTGGGAAAGCAGCCTGCGGTTTTACCGGTAAAATTTTGTGAAATGATGACGTTTGAAGCCAAAGGGGGAAAAGGAATTTAACGCTGGCATCTGGATACTACCCTATGCCAGCACCTCTTGTCGGGAGAAAGTTCGGGGTCAACGTCATTCCGGTACCGGACCGGAATGTCTGCCGCTCAATAAACGTTGTGGGAATCTCCGGGTCAAGCCGGCAACAACCGGGCATGAGCAAGTCGGAACGGCTCCTTTCCCGGGCCCTTGACCAGTATACCGGTTTTGGCTGCAGGACGAACCTCATCCGGCTCAAGGATCTCATCATCCATGACTGCGAGGGGAACTATTCCGAAGACCCGTCGTTCTGCACGTACCCCTGCCAGAGCTCGATGAAATACGATGACGACCAGATGCAGGAAGTCTATGATGCGGTGATCGGCTGTGACATCCTGATCCTTGCAACGCCCATCCGGTGGAACAATCACTCAGCACTCATCCAGAAGTTCATCGAGCGGATGAACGCCATCGAGAACCAGCAGTCATGGTTTGGCAACCGGATGATCAAAAACAAGGTGGCCGGTCTCATCGTCATCGGGCACGTTGACGGGGTCCAGCACGTTGCCGGAAACCTGCTCAACTTCTTCTCCTGGCTCGGGTTCCACATCCCGGAGATTGCAATCGCTTCGTGGGTGGGAGAAAATGATGAGGACACCACGAAAGACTGGGCACAGATCGAGGCGAACCGGTACACAAAAGAAGACCTTGAAAACCTGGTTGCCAGTTCACTCCGCCTTGCCTGCGCCCTGAAGGGCCACGAAGCAGAAAAGACCGGCGACCGGTAATATAACCATAAATACCATGGATTAGAAAAAAACTGTACCTGAAAATTTACGGGATGTGACGGTTCTCTTGAGTATCTTTCCCAAGCGGCGGATGAGGCGGTCGCGGTCGCGGCATATCCAGCCGCTCCTGCGCGAGATAACGGTGTCGAAGAACGATCTTGTCGCCCCGCTTTTCATAGACGAGCTCATCACGGCTCCAAAACCCATCGCGGCGATGCCCGGCCAGTTCCGGTACCCTGTCTCCGGCATCGCTGAGGTGGTGCTCGGGCTCTGGAATCTGGGCATACGGTCGGTCCTGCTCTTTGGCATCCCAAAGCAGAAGGACGCGGTCGGTACATCTGCATACGACCCGGAGGGAGTGGTCCAGCAGGCAGTCCGGGAAGTGAAGAAAGCAGTGCCGGAGATGGTGGTCATCACCGATGTCTGTGCCTGCGAATATACCGACCATGGCCATTGCGGGATCATCGGCACGTCACGGTACGGCACCGATCTCTTAAACGACCCCTCGCTTGAACTGATGAACCGGATTGCCGTCAGCCACGCAAAGAGCGGGGCAGACATCGTTGCCCCGTCCTGCATGCTTGACGGCGTTGTCGGGTCAATCCGGGCCGCCCTCGACGCTGAAGGCCAGGAAGAGGTCCTCATCATGTCCTACTCCACCAAGTTCGCGTCAGCATTCTACGGCCCGTTCCGTGAGGCTGCGGGCTCCGGGTTCTCGTTTGGCGACCGGTCCACCTACCAGATCCACCCGGCCAACAGCCGGGAGGCGATCCTTGAATCCCAGCTCGATGCTGACGAGGGCGCCGACATCCTGATGGTGAAACCCGCCGGGTTCTATCTCGATATCCTTGCCGAGGTTGCCACGCTCGGGTTGCCGGTCGCTGCCTACCAGGTGAGCGGGGAGTACGCCATGATCAAAAGTGCTGCCGCAAACGGCTGGCTGAACGAGAAAGAGGCCGTGCTTGAGAGCCTGACCTGTATCAAACGGGCGGGAGCCGACCTGATCATCACATATTTTGCGGCCGATGCCGCGAGGTGGATTTAAGTGAAATACAATACCAGTAAAGACCTGTTTGCTGAGGCGAGTACCCTGATGCCCGGCGGCGTGAGCAGCCCGGTACGGGCAATAAAGCCGTACCCGTTCTACACGGCCTATGCCAGCGGGGCACACCTGACCACCGTTGACGGTGCCGTGCTCATCGACTGCTGCATGGCCTATGGCCCGCTCCTGCTCGGCCACGCCCCTCAGCCGATACGGAGGGCTGTCACCGACCAGCTGGATCTCGGCTGGCTCTACGGCACTCCCACCCCGCTCGAACCGGCGTTTGCAAAACTCATCACGCAGGATCATCCCGGCATGGACATGGTCCGCTTTGTGTCGAGCGGCTCCGAAGCCACGATGGCGGCCATCCGCGTTGCCCGCGGCTATACCGGCAAGAAGGACATCGTCAAGATCGAAGGCGGGTTCCATGGCGCCCACGATGCGGTGCTGGTAAAAGCCGGCTCCGGGGCAACCACAACCGGGGTTCCGGACTCGGCGGGGGTTCTTGCCGATCTCGTGAGCCACACCCGGCAGGTACCCTTCAACGATACCGAAGCCCTTGAATCGCTCCTCTCATCGAACCGCGATATCGCGGCTTTCATCATCGAACCGGTGATGGGAAATATCGGCCCGGTTCTTCCGGAGGACAATTACCTCAAGGAGATCCGCGAGATCACCAAAGCCCATGACGTACTCCTGATCTTTGACGAGGTCATCACCGGTTACCGGCTCGGGATTGGCGGGGCGCAGAAGATGTTCGGCGTCCAGCCTGACCTGACAACGCTTGGCAAGATCATCGGCGGTGGCCTTCCCATCGGGGCATTTGGCGGGAGGCGCGAGATCATGGAATGGGTATCGCCGCAGGGACCGGTATACCAAGCCGGGACCTTCTCCGGTAACCCGCTCTCGCTCACTGCGGGGATAGCCACGCTCCAGTACCTCCACGACCATCCTGAAATCTACCATAACCTTGACGAGAAGACCCGGGCCATGGAAGAGTCAATCGGCAACAGGGCCGGTGGTTCCTTTGTCCGGATCGGTTCGATGTTCAAGTATTTCTTCAGGCCTATGGTCCCGAAGAACTACCGGGAAGTAAAAACGTGCGACACGGCAGCATTTTCCCGGTTCTGGGAGAAGATGCTCGCATGCAAGGTCTTTTTACCCCCGTCCCAGTTCGAGACCAATTTCCTCTCGGCAGCGCATACCGACGACGACCTC
>JBFYKS010000133.1:0-2563 GCA_041305785.1 Methanoregula sp.
CGATGGCATCAAGGAAGATGACCTGCCCGGTCTTTTCCATATCAAGCCGTGCCCCGCACCGGGCAACGGCATCGTTCCGGAACGCACCAACGGTCGCGTTGGGATGGATCACCAGGCATGAGAGCCCCTTTTTGAGCGAGCACGAGAGGGACGTGATCATGAAGAGCTGGCCGTCAACTCCCGGTTCGAGACTGAAGAGCACCCTGCTGCCCCGCGGGATACCTTTTCCCAGCAGTTCGTCAAGTCCTGTAACCCCGGTCGATATCATGAAAGGATCACCACCTGCCCCTTGGTAACGGTAAACTTCAGCCATTCGCCCGTCACGCCCCGGATCCCATGGATCCGGAACGAACTGACGTTTGCATCCACCTTCACCTCGATGACACAGTTCATCAGCTGCTTGATTAAGGAGAGGGTCTTGTCATCGAACGACTCGCTGTTCAGCAGGTAGATACCGATCCCCTCGGTCTTCTTGAGTTTTGCGGTCAGGACATGGAGGAACTGGTACAGGACCTCAAGCCGGCGGTACATCAGGAGCGTTGAGATGGAGTTGACACAGAACCGGATGGGCGGGGGAAAGAGCCCGGTCTCCCCCTCTGAAAAATCCCCCTCGAAGATCGACTCGATCATGTTCGAGAACTTGATCCCGATGCCGGTCAGGTCGGTCGGGCTTGAGACGAACATCAGTCGCGGGGTGTCGGTGATGCCGGGCGTCGAGCTCTTGGTGATGGCATCGATCACGCCCGTGAAACGCTTGTCGGCACCGGCAAGTTTGAAAAAGTCGATGACCTCGGAAGCCCGTTCGTTGGTGGAGAGGACAATGGAATATTCTCCCTGCAGGGGTTTTGTCAGGGCATATGCCAGTTGTTCGGCATAACTCATCGGGGGAGCAAGGATCAGGATGTTGGTTCCTGCTTCGAGTCCGCCGCTGACGTCATCGATCTGGGCGATGCCGGTCTTGTAGAGGTACATTGATGGTGAGATCATTTCATCAGAAGGTTTATAATCTCTCCTGTCCGCCGCCAAAGTGCCCCGAACGCCGGCTCGCAGGCATCTCTCTTCCTTTCGTGCCGGCACCTGCCACGCCCAATGTGCGGTTACGCGTATCGCAATCCCGCATCCTTTTCGGACCGCCGAAATTTTATTAATTTAATGATCCCTAAATATGAAGGAATGACCTCAGAGCAGCTGGAAGAGTACCTGGAGAGCATCCTTGATATTGAAGAGAAGGACGGTATCGCCCGGACCTCGGCGATAGCGCGGTGCATGAAAGTGGCCCCGGCAAGTGTCACCGAAGCGCTCCAGACCCTTGCGGACAAGGGCTTTGTGCACTACCAGCCGTATAAAGGGGCGACCCTGACAGATCAGGGCCGCGATATGGCACGGAAGGTGAAACGGCGTCACCGGCTCCTTGAGGTTTTCCTACACGATGTTCTCCACATCAGCAGCGATAAGATCCATGATGAGGCGTGCAGGATGGAGCACACCCTGTCAGAAGAGACGGAATGCGCTCTCTGCAAGATGCTCAAGGCTCCCGCCCGGTGCCCGCACGGCAGCCTCATCGGGGCCTGTGACCGTCAGGTGGAGAGCTGTTCGGCCTGCCTTGATGAGAACGTCCCTGACCCTGCCGGGACACGGGATGAACCCCTGATCCCGGTCACCGCGCTCAGGCCTGGCCAGAAGGCAAAGATCGCGTTCATCCGTGGCGACAGCAGTGTTGTCCAGCGCTTAACGGATCTCGGGCTCACCCTCCGGACCGAGATCCGGCTTGTCCGCAAAGCCCCCCTCCTTGGCCCGGTGGAGATCGCGGTGAGGAAGACCAAACTCGCCATCGACCATGCCATTGCGGATCACATCTTTGTTTCCACGGGCGGGGAGACCTCCTGATGCCGGGTGGTCACGGGCACCATGGCAACGGGCATGGCCACCAGTTCCAGAACCCTGCCGGAAAAGACGAATACGTGGTTGCCCTTGCCGGCAACGCCAATGTCGGCAAGAGCGCGACGTTCAACCAGCTCACGGGTGTCGACCAGGACATCGGGAACTGGCCGGGAAAGACCGTGGAGCGGGCAGAGGGGATCCTTAAGCACCGGGGCCTTCGGATCCGCATCATCGATCTCCCGGGCATCTACTCCATCAACGCCCTCTCGACCGAGGAGCAGGTCTCCCGGGAGTTCATTGCCCACGACCATCCCGACATCGTGGTGAATATTATCGATGCATCGGCGCTTGAGCGAAACCTCTTCTTCTCGCTCCAGCTTGCCGAGCTTGCGAGCCCCATGATCCTTGCCGTGAACCAGATGGACCTTGCGGCGCAGAAAGGGATCAGTATCGATTTTCTGAAACTCTCCTCCCTGCTGGGAGTTCCCGTCATCCCCACGGTTGCGATCCAGGGCAAGGGGATGGCCGAGCTCTCGGATGCCATCGTTACCGCAATCCGGACCCGCCCAAAACCCCACGTGATCCTGTATGGCAGGGAAGTGGAAGAGCGGATCCGGAAGATCACCGCCCTGCTGCCCGTAAAAGCCGGCGACTACCCGGCCCGCTGGACGGCGATCAAGCT
>JBFYKS010000134.1:0-6796 GCA_041305785.1 Methanoregula sp.
ATTATTATCCCCATCAGGAGACCGGAGATCATTTTACTGAAGATGGCAAGGACACAGATTATCACAATGATAAACCAGTCCACCCCGCCGGACAGATCGATCGTGACCCCGAAAAAGACGAAGAAGACCACTAAGAATACATCCTTGAACGGGCGGGCATGCTGTTCGAACGCATCGGGATCCGTGGTTGCAAGGGCGGCACCCAGTGCAATGACCATCAGGGTTGCGGGGATCCCAAAGAACAGGGCAAGCGAGGCTGTGGTGAGTACCGCAGCAAAGGTAAAGAGAATGGGGATCTCATCGTCACGATCCAATATGGAGACGAGGAACTCCTTGCCATAGAATGAGATCAGGTACATGAGGGAAAGGGCAAGCCCGATCTTGGCAAAGAATACCAGCAGGTTCTGATCACTGACCGAGAGGAGGGCAAGGATCCCAATGAGCACGATATCTTCAAAGATCACCACCCAGATGATCGTCTCAGCCTCTTTGCTCATCAGTTTCCGGTTCTCAATAAGGGAAGTGATGACAATTGCCGTGCTGGTGATGTAGAAGGCTGCACCCACGATGAAGGCTTCCATGAGGGTAAAACCCAGCAGGTACGCTGCGGTAAACCCGATCCCCATATCAACGATGATCCCGATGAACCCGGCAGTGAGAACTTTTGACGGATTGGCAACAATCCGTTCCATCTTCAGCTCAAGGCCCATGAAGAACAACAAAAAGAGCAGGCCCATCTCGGAGAAGAAATGGCTGATCTCGTTCGATTGTACTATCCCAAGCCCCGCCTTTCCCAGGATCACTCCTGCAAGGATGTAGAACGGGATGGCCGGAATCGAGAGATATTTGGAAATAAGTGCAAGCACCAGACAGACGAAGAGTGCGATGATGAAGCCTTCCATTACTCCACCATAATCTCGAGCTCAAATTTTTTAATCTGGTCGCTTTCTCCGATGACCAGTGTCGCGTCCCCATCCTGGAAAACAAAAGAGGGGGGAGGATTGATGATATTCTTATCGTTCCGGCAAACGGCAATAACGGTTGCGCCGGTCTTTGCCCGGATCTGGAGATCCTCTATCGTTTTCCCGATAAACCTTTGTGGGATGAAGAACGTGTGGATGGTGATCCGCAGGTCAGCAAGTGCCGAGAACGCAACCTCCACGCTCTCCTTATCGGCTTCGATGATTGCACCGGTGAGGATATTTCCCAGTCTCCGTGCTTCCACGGGATTCATGACTGCTGCGCTCGGGGTGTTGCAACCATTCTGGAGGGTGTACATCTGGATTGTACCGGTCTTGGTGAAGAAGATCGCTATCGTATCTCCCTTGTCAGTCTCGATCTCATATTTGGTCCCGACGCCGGGAAGATTGAGGGAGCGAAGAGCCATATCAGAGATTTGAGGGACTATGGCTAAATATATTGCCATCAGGCCGGGGAAATATCCGCAGTATCGGCTAAAAAAAGAAAAAAAGAGGGTTTCTTTTTTGGTCTTTGAGAGGTCGGGAGGAGCGATGCACTTTTCTTTGGCATCTGACACTTTTTTTGGGGTTTTTCGCCCTCCCCACATACCATGTTGCAACAGGAGAGGTTTAAACCATGGACCGGGCGGGGTGAAAGTAAAAAAAAGCAAAAACCCGGGTTGCTGAATGGCGGGATTTGCAAGGGAACAGGAAAACCAAACGTATTATATTCTGCTCAGCATCAAGGTTCATTAGCGAAACCGGGTGGTGGAGCAGGTTATCATGGTTGCAAAAAAGGAGGATCTGAAAGCACTCATCGCACATCTCACCGAGAGCGAGAAGAAATTCCGGTCGGTCTTTGAGTCCATGGAGGAAGGTGTCGCCCTCCATGAGATCCTCTTTGATGATTCAGGTGGTCCAGCAGATTACCGGATCGTTGATGTCAATCCGTCATTCGAGGTTATCACCGGCATTCCGGCACGTCAGATACGGGGCAGGACTGCGAGGGAATGTTACGGGACGGATGACGCACCCTTTCTTGAGATCTATGCAAAAGTCGCATTGAGCGGAAAACCTGAAAAATTCGAGACCTTCTTTGTCCCTCTCGGCCGACATTTCCATATCTCGGTTTTTTCCCCAAAGAAAGGCTGGTTTGCCACGGTATTTACCGATATCTCCGAACACAAACGTCTCGACGAGGAACGTAAAGCAGCATACCAGGAGATCGAGCAGCAGCACACCCTTTTTTCAGGCCTCATCAACAGTGCAGTCTCCGATATCTACTCTATTGATAAAAACTACTGCTACACGAGTTTCAACCAGCAGCATAAAGAGACCATGAGCTCCCTCTTTGGGGCAAATATCGAACCGGGCAGGAGCATCCTGGATTTCATCACTATCGAAAAAGACAAAAACGCGATGAAAAAGAGCCTTGATGCGGCCCTTTCAGGAGAGAGCGTGATGGCCGGGGAGTATTTCGGCGACCACTCGCTCAGCCGCCAGTACCTGGAACCCTCATTCAAACCCATCCGTGACCATGACGGGAAGGTGATCGGGGTTGCGGGGATTTCCCGTGATGCAACGGAGCGGAAAAAAGATGAGAAAGCCCTCCGCGCAAGCGAGGAGCGGTACCGGCGGCTGGCAGAGAATTCGCAGGACATCATCTTCCGGATCACCCTGCCGGACCGGAAATTCGAGTACGTGAGTCCTGCTGCCCTTGCATTGACCGGGCATGCACCGGAGGAGTTTTACCAAAACGCCCACCTCATGCAGGAGATCATCCACCCGGACTTCCGTGAGAAGCTCGCGTTACATTGGGAGCGGATGTCAAAAACCGACATTCCCCGGGAGTATGAGTACCGGATTGTCCATGCATCCGGAGAGCCCCGCTGGTTCCACCAGCGAAACACGGTTGTCAGGGACAACACCGGGCATGTCGTGGCACTTGAAGGGATCATAACCGACATCACCGACCGGAAAACCACCGAGATCGCCTTGAAGCAGATCGAGGAACGATACAGCCTCATTGCTGACAATACCGGAGATGTCATCTGGATCCTCAACCTGAGATCATCAAAATTCTCGTTTGTCAGCCCCTCAATATTCAACCTGCTGGGATATTCAGCAGAGGAGATAATGGACCTGACCCTTGCAGACATCCTGACTCCTGAAGCCCTCGAATATGTAAACACCATCGTTCCCAAGACGCTCGACGTGATCCGGTCCGGTGACGAATCGGCCCGTATCCAGACGCACCGCGTAGACCAGGTTCGAAAGGACAAGTCGATCGTCACGGTCGAGATTGTAGCAACACTCCTCATTGGGGCCGGTCAGGACGAGACCGAGATTCTCGGGATCAGCCGGGATATCACCGACCGGAAGAAGGCCCAGGACGCTCTCGAGGAGAGCGAGGAGCGGTACCGCTCCTTTGTCGAGAGCGCAAATGAAGCGATTTTCATCATCCAGGATGGAACCATCCCCTTCTGCAATAAAAAAGGGTTAGAACTCATCGGGTTCGATCGTGAGCATTTACGACAGCACAATTTCCTTGACCTGGTCCATCCTGATGACAGGGCGGCAGCCTTCGATCGTCACATGCGCCGGCTCAAGGGAGAGGCTGTCGGTCCGCTTGCGGAACTCCGGATATTCGATGCTGCAGGGACAATGCACTGGATTGAGATAAATGCCGTGATCGTCCCATGGGACGGGAAGCCGGCCACCCTGAACTTTGCCACGAACATCACGGAGCGCAAGATGGCAGACGATGCCCTTTTCGAGAGTGAGAAGAGTTACCACGGGCTCTTCAACTCGGTCCGGGAGGCAATCTTTATCCAGGATCCTGAGGGGAAGATCCTCCAGGTCAATGACGGAGTCGTGGCAATGTATGGCTACCCGAAGGAATTTTTCATCGGCAAAACTCCTGTCGTCCTATCAGCGAGAGGCTGTAATGACTTAAAAGATCTTACCCGCCGTATGGAACGGGCTTTCGATGGCGAGCCGCAATCCTTTGAGTTCTGGGGGAAACGGAGCAGTGGGGAAGTCTTCCCAAAGGAGGTCCGGCTCTACAAAGGGTTCTATTTCGGAAAAGATGTGCTCATTGCCGTTGCAACTGACATCACGGAGCGAAAGCGGGCGGAAAAGGCGCTCAGGGAAAGCGAGCACCACTACCACCTGCTTGCCGACAATGTCAGCGATGTGATCTGGACGGCCGGAAGGGAAATGCAGCTGACCTATATCAGCCCTTCCGTTACTGCCCTGACAGGATATACTCCAGAAGAGTGCCTGCACCTCCGTCCCGACCAGTGCCTGACTCCGGAATCATTCCAGAAACTGGTCCGGACAAGAACTGACAACATAACCGCTCTTGAACGCGGACTTCCCGACTTCACCTCTCCGCAGGTACTGGAACTTGAATATGTCAGAAAGGATGGATCAACATTCTGGGCTGAGGTGGTCATCAGCCTGATCCGGATAAACGGGGGTGAACCCCAGGGCGTCATCGGGGTAACTCGGGACATCACCGAGCGGAGACGCGTTCAGGAAGCTCTTGCGGAAAGCGAGGAGAAGTTCCGCGAGCTGGTCGAGCACTCGACCGATGTCATCTACACGATTGACTTCGACGGAGTCTTAACCTCCATCAGCCCGGCAGTACACCGGCTCCTGGGATATTCCCCGGACGAGCTTGTCGGGAAGAATATCTGCGATTACCTCCCGGCCGAATCTGTAGAGACGGTTACAGCAGAGATCAAAAAGAAGAGAGAACAGACCAGGACCGAGGCTCTCTATGAAGTGCAGATTCGGGCACACGATGGAGAGTATAAACCGATCGAGGTGAACAGCCGGGTCCGTATGCGGGAGGGGCGTCCATTCGACATCCTCGGGATCGCCCGCGATATCTCGGAACGCAAACAAACAGAAGAGGCGCTCAAAAACAGCGAGAATTATCTCAAGACCATCTTCAATGCAATCCAGACAGGGCTGGTTATCATCAATCCGGAAACCCATACGATTGTCGACATCAACCCGGCGGCCGGGAGGATGATCGGAGAACCACGGGAGAAGATCATCGGATCGGTCTGCCACCAGTACATCTGCCCGACTGAAGCAGGGAACTGTCCGGTAACGGACCTCGGCCAGTCCATTGACAATGCCGAGCGGACCCTCATTACGGTAAACGGACCCCGTTCAATCTTAAAAACGGTCATCCCTGCGGTACTCTCGGGTAAGCACTACCTCCTTGAGAGTTTCATTGATATCACCGACCGCAAGCAGGCCGAGGAGAAATTGTGTGAGAGCGAGGAGAAGTTCCACCTGATCTTCAGGAATTCCAATGATGCCATTTACCTCTTTGAGATCACCCCTGCGGGTATGCCCGGCAGGATTGTTGATGCAAACGAGATGGCCCTCCTGCAGACCGGACAGGAAAAAGAGGATCTGCTTAAGAAAACATTCCTTGAAGTTCATTCCCCGGAAAATCCCCAGAAGTCCCGGGCGATTATGATGGAACTTCTCACCCGGGGCCAGGTACGGTTCGAGACGGATGTCCTCAGAAAGGACGGCATCAAGCTGCCGGTTGAAGTGAGCGCCCAGTTTGCCAGACTCAACCAGAAGACCTACGTGATCGCAGTCTCCCGCGACATATCGAGAAGAAAACGCGAAGACCGGGCACTGCGTATCGCCAACCAGAAACTCCAGCTGATGAATATCGTGGCATGGCACGACATCCAGAACAAGGTGACCGGCCTGAGGGGTTACGTGGAACTGAGCAAGGATCTTGTTACCGATGAGACGATGAAGAGATTCATCCGGAGCGAGGAGGAGGTGCTCAAGGTGATCCACCAGCAGCTCCAGTACACCAAGGAATACCAGGAGATGGGCATTCACCCGCAGGAATGGATCAACCTTAACCGTACGCTCCGGATGATTCTCTCGCTTGCCGAGATTGGCAGTATCCGGGTAGTAATCGATGTCGGCGATCTTGAGATCTTCTGCGATCCCGTTATCTCCAAAGTCTTCAGCCATCTCATCGACAATACGAAGGTTCATGGGGAGAGGGCAACCTGCATACAGATCAGCTGCTCCGAGAGCGCGGATGGCCTCACCCTGGTGTACGAAGATGATGGTGTCGGGATTCCGGACGAACAGAAAAAAGAACTCTTCCTGCGCAATGTCGGAACCCCCTCGGGATTCTCTCTCTTCTTCATCCACGATCTGCTGGAAGTCTCCGAGATGACGATTAAGGAGAACGGGATTTTTGGGGAGGGAGTACGGTTCGAGATCGGCATCCCCCGGGGGATTTACCGGTTTGGAAAGAAGGAGTGACTCCTTTTTCCGCCATGGCAAAATTTCCGGCGCAATGAGTTGGTGGCGGTCTTTCTTCCGCAGGGAGGAGCCGCAATGGCGGGATGGCACCGGTAACTGCCGGCATTTTGACAAACAACCATTTAACCCGCCATACCGGACACTGATCCATGGATCGGGCAGAACACGTCCATATCATCAGCGCCGGCGAGAAGATACACATCGCCTATCCTGCAATGTTCCGCGAATATCCGGCCATCTCCTGGACCATCGTATTTACCGACAGCATTGTTCATAAGGGGTCAGCGGACTCGGTAACGGAGAAGCACCGGCTTGCGGTCCGGAATGCGGTCGCGGCAGCGCAGGAGATCTCAGCCTCGCTCTCGATACCTTTCACCCAGGAGCGGATCTTTCCGCCAGCCTATAGTTCGGTCCGATCAGTGCTTGCGAGAATCCGGCAGCAGTACCCAAAAGCACGGTTCACGTTCGATCTCTCCGGCGGATCAAAAGAACTCTGCCTGGCGCTCTTTGCGTTT
>JBFYKS010000135.1:0-2953 GCA_041305785.1 Methanoregula sp.
AAGGAGTACTTCCACCGGATCGTCCGGCTGAAAGACGGGAAGGTGGTGAGCGACGGGATTAACGGGAAGGAGAAGAAGGGAGAATAGTGCAGTGGAAGCACGGATTTTTCCTATGGAGAAATTTTCCCCTGCAATGATGGTGTTTGGAATTGCTGCTCTGGAGAAACATACCTGAAAGTGGGTTCACACCCGAGCGATGAAAATCAGATGAAAAAATTGAACACAACCGTCCTCGCCCGTATCCTTGCGCTACTTATGGGGGCGGCAAGGACCTAAAGCGTCGCGCAATGGTCGGGCTGTGGGTGTGATAACGCTTTTTTCGTGGACTCAATGCAGGACTCTCTGGACGGATAAACTCTGGTGGGGCATTTCATAAAAAACAAAAATTGAAGCCGCCACGGGGGCGCCCCGCGGGGGTGGCGGCAGGCATCGCAAGTGCCATGTACAAGATCTGCAATCGTAATCTATGATGATTTTCATGAGAAATCCGAACCCCCCTTCTGGATTCGATTGCGATGGAGCCACGGGAGCTCGGGGTCTCGTCGACCCTCGCCTTTGTGGAGCATGAACGAGGTAGATGATTTTATGAGTGAGAATTGCTAAAATTGGGGGTTTTGGGGGATCGCCCCCGCATGCTGCCTCCCCTTCTCTTGGCGGAGAGGGGGTCACTCTCGCAATTCCACAAAAAGGCGCTTTGGGAATGATTTCTACAGAGCAAAAAATTTAAAACAAAAATTACTGGTGGCTTGAATTAAGGAATCACCAATAAAAAGAATGAGTTGATCGGATTTTTTTAAACCGGCAGAATCACTCCTCGTGATCCGGCTCGACAACAAGCTTGCGCTTGCTGGTATCCTTGAGTTCGTCGACCGATACAGTCGGGACTGCATCTTTGATCTCTTTTAAGATGGCATTGACTTCTTCGCGCTGTGGCAGGTCGCCAAGGATGCCTTCGTCCATAACGGGGCGTCCGGCAATATTCTCGGTGGTCTCTTCGGTTGCCCCGAGGAATTTTGCCCCCTGGCGGATCAACTGCGAGAGCTCGAACGGGAAGATGATCTTGGTAGCCTGCCCGTCTGCCATGTTCTTGAGCGCGTTCAGCGTCAGTACGGTCATTGCCCGGTTGTCAAGCGGTGCTGCACCCACAGAAAGGATCCGGAGCCCCTGGGCTTCTCCCTGGGACTGGAGGATCCGGGAGAGCCGCTCTCCTTCTGCACGCAGCACCTTGCTCTGCCGCTCTCCTTCGGCTTCAAGGATCATGGACTGCCGGAGCCCCTCTGCCTTGAGGATTGCCGAGCGTTTCTCCCCGTCAGCCCGGAGGATGGCTGCACGCCGGGCACGTTCCGCTGCCGTCTGTTCGGTCATCGCGTTCTTGACGGTTGCAACCGGATCAACTTCCTTGATCTCCACGCGCTCGACCTTGACACCCCACTGGTCGGTCTCGCGGTCGAGGATGTCCCGGAGCTTCGTGTTGATCACGTCACGGTTGTAGAGCACCTCGTCGAGCTCCATATCGCCGATGATACCACGAAGGCTCGTCTGGGCGAGCACCACGGTGGCCAGCCGGTAATTGGAGACTTCGAAGAACGCCTTCTCGGGGTCGATGACCCGGACATACACGATCGCATCCACGTTCGTGGGTGAGTTGTCCTTGGTGATCACTTCCTGGCTTGGGACATCCATCACAAGCGTACGGAGATCGAGCTTGATGACCTCGCTGATGAACGGGACGATCCAGCGGAACCCGGGATTCATCCGGCCCACGTACTGGCCGAGACGGATATGCAGTCCCTGCTCGTACGGCTGGATGATGACTACGCCTTTTGCGAAAATGGCGACGATGACTAATATTAGGAATATGACGATAAGTGTTTCAATGAATGCCATGTTATGCTACCTCCTCTACCACGATATGAACGCCTTCGGAACTGACAACCCTCACGTTCTTTCCCACAGGGATTGCCGCTCCGGTTGATTTTGCACTCCATTCCGTCTGGCCGATGACGACCTTTCCGGAGATGGTTGTTTTATCCACCGCAACCTTCACCTGGCCCGTCTTTCCCACCAGCGAATCACGGCTGATGGTTGTCGGGCTCTCGTCGGTGGTGATCCTCCCGTACATCCAGACCGTGAGTGCTGCAGCAACAATGGCTGTCACGATGCCGATGATCCCCCCCATCCACGGGTTGGAGATGTCCACACCCAGGAGCTGGAGGGTGCCAAGGATGATCATCACGGTCGCTGGGACCGTGGCAAAGAACCCGGGGCTGTACACCTCAAAGAGTAACAGCAGGGCGCCGCCGATGATCAGAAGCCAGCCAAAGGATACGCCAATATCCTCAAGTACCATAGTCAATTGTTCTGGTTTTTGTTCTTAAAATTCTATGGGATTTTTTGGGACCCTGTTTATAAAAGAGCGTAGTCTCACTGCGGTTATGCGCACCGGCATAACATACCGGCAGGGCAGGATATTCCCGGGACCGGTATTTTTCCCGCAGCGGAAAGTCCGGCCCCCCTCCCGCCCTGCAACCCGGTTATGCCTGGTCCCGTTCACGCAGCAGGGCGATCTTTGAGCCACGCGGTATGCCGGAAATCCCTGCGATCATCTCACACTTGACGCACATCAGGTACGCGATCGGGGGCATGTTGCGGTACTCGTGGAGGGATTCGAAGTTTGCCATGCCTTTTGCGATGATGATCGTGCACTCATCGATGGCCTTTGCAAGATCGGCAGGCATCTTTGCAAGGTCAAGCCCAATCTCCGAACCTCCGCCCGTTGTTGTCAGGAGGTCGGCAACCTTGTCAAAGCCAAGAGCGAGGGCATCCTCCCTGGTGGCATCGTTGAGGATTGGGCCATCGCGTACCGCAACGGTGACGTGCGAGCCACGGGCCTTTAAGAAACCGACAAGGAGGCGGTCGAAGACGATCTCCCCGCAGTTGTCGGTCAGGTACA
>JBFYKS010000136.1:0-3054 GCA_041305785.1 Methanoregula sp.
GGGGCGGCATCCAAAATCCGGTTGAGGAGGCCGGCATCGTCCGGCATCGGGCAGGAGGGGGGCGACCGGCCTTTCTCAAACACGAGCGCAAATGCTGCACCGAGGGCCTGGGGATCGGGCCGGGGAACAGGCGGCATAGGGATCTCAGCCCCGCTTCTGCATCCGCTTCAGCACCGGGCTGTCAGCGAGGACTTTTTCAAACGGCTCGATCATGTGCTGCTTCATCTGCGGTACCACGCCTCTTCGAACCTGCGGGATTGCAAGGAAAAGCGAGAGGAGGGTTGTCCGGATCCGGCGGCCATAGTCCTTCTGCGGGAAGTCGTAGAGCCCGTGTTCCTGGTAATACGCATGATCGGCCCGGAAGAACGGCCGCATCACGCCCCAGATCGCGTCGCGGAAGATCTTCCTGCCGGCGACTTTTGGAAAGCCGCCCGGTGCAAGGTAGCCGCTCCTGGAAAGCCGGATGCACCGGGCAGCAAGGGCATCGATCCGGCCATCGGTGCCGTACGAGACCTCCCCTTCATCGGTGACAAAACCGGCCGGGTTTGCGCCCTGCAGGGAGACGTAGGAGGTGAGCACCTCGCGCAGGGTGGAGCACTGCGAAAACGGCCCGCTTATCAGGAACGCCACCTGTTTTCCCTGCATCTGCGGGACGTGGCCCGCAAAGAAACTCCGGTCAAAGATCTGCTTGAACGAGGCGGACAGGTACCGGTCCTTGACGGTGCCGGCGATGATGATGATGTCGGCCGAGATCACATTCTCGTTCCAGAACTCAGAGAACCCGTCGGTGTAGATGCAGGTGTTGTCGAATGCGCAGCGGCAGCAGCCAAGGCAGCCGCCCTTCATCTTTGCGTCGTCGAGCGGGACGATTGCAGCGGACCGGCCAAAGAGCGAGGCGAGGCGGGAGACCATCCGTTCCAGGTTCGAGCCCGGGGCGGCGTCGGTGAGGATGACGACCTGCTTATCCCCGCAGTCGAGGGGCATCGGGATGCCCGCGGACTGGTACTCCGCGCCCGTGAACCTGAGGGGAGGCCAGGTGCGCTGGACCGGGGGTCTCTTTTCTGCCATGATGAGGAACTCTTCGCCGAACCGGACGAGCTCTTCCTGGTGCTTCTCAGCGAGGAGGTCTTCCATCTCGGCCATGAAGGATCCCGCCCAGTGCATGCCGAGGTCTTCTGCGATGGCGTGGAGGTACGCGTTTGCGGTGTGGTCAAAGAAGTGGATGGAGGTGGTGAGCGATGCGCCGAATTTGTTGAAGAAGGCCGGCGCGGCATTGCGGGAGAAGAGGAGTTCGATGAACCGCTTGAGCTGCGCCGGCACGAGCATGAAGTAGACCGGCGTTGCAAAGAGGATGGCATCCGCGGCGTCGATGGAGGCGATGACCTTTTTGTACTCCTCCTCGTTTGCCTCGATTGCGGCGATGCGCTGGCCGATGTTCTCGGTCGTGAATGTGTGACTCGGGTATGCGAGTTTTAGGAACCGGACGTACTGCATCGTCACGCTCTCGTCTCCCTTGGGGCTCCCGTTCAGGACGCAGATCTTCATGGTGGGGTCTCCTGCTTTTTGGGTTGGGGGGCGAGGGGGTTAAAGGTGACGGGGGGGTGAGTGAGAGTGGAGGTGGAACCAGCCCGGTGCCGTCCCGTACCAATTACCCGGTTCCCTCGTACGGTCAATCGGATACCATGCCCCCCGGGTTTTTTAACCCGGAAGAATTTTTCCGGATCTCCTGCATGGACATGCTTTGACCAACGCCAGAACTCTTTGAACCGTACGAAGGAAAATTTTATTGATTGAGTCTGCTATAGTCTATAACATGACACAGGCAATTCTTCCGGCCCAGGATCAGGATCTTGCCGAAAAGCGGGGGAAGACCCCGAAGACCACCATCCAGATCTCCCCCCACACCAGGGATTACCTGGACAAGATCAAGGAACAGTCCGGTGCCGGGACATATGACCAGGCAATCCTGTTCCTGATCCGGGAGCGACGAAAACACCTGCCCTCCTCGTTCGGGAAATTCCCCGGAATCGGTCATTTTGTCCGCGAGGAGGATGATTCCCATCGGATTCGTCATTGATACCTGGGTATGGGTCGAGTATTACCTTGGTAAAGATTCCCGCGTGAACGAATATATCGAGAACGATAGTGCTGATCTGTTCACGTCAACGATCACGCTCACCGAGATTATCAAGTTCCTTCACCAGAAGGGTGAGGATCCGGAGGATATCCGGATGGTCGTTTCCGAGATCGGGGTCAGGAGCCTCGTTGTCCCGGTAACAGAACCCATTGCGATCCTTGCCGGTGAATTCCGGAACCAGGGATTCAAAGGCGGGATTGCCGATACCATCATCCTCGCCACCGCCCGATCCGGGGGCCATACGGTCGTTACCGGCGATCCCCATTTCCGGGATCTGGCCGATGCGGTATTCCTCGGTTAATGCTCTGGTACCCTGGTCCGGCGGTCTTTTTTCCCGCACCAGTATCAGGTACCGACGCCCGGGGGAATGGTTGCCGGGTTCTTTCTTTTTTGCTGATGAAGCGGGTGGATCGATCGGGAGGTGATTTGCCGTTGTTGTTATCCGGCAAAGGGAACTTTCGGGACCGGGGAGATGACGGGAACTTCTGCTGCTCCCGGCCGGTTTCGAACGGACGGGCCAGTACGGATCCTGTGCCGCGGGCAGTTCGAAGCGGGTTGCCAGGCTGTATGTGCAGGGTTATTCGCCCACAGGTTGTGAGGGGTTATAACCCTCCATGTCTGGGGGATTGTGGGGGGTTGTAACCCCTGCAGGTTTGTGGCTGGTTCGAACAGAACGATCCGATTCAGGAATAATCCGGAAATAAAACCAGTACTGCGGTCAGGATGATCTCTCAGAACCCCGGAAACGATTCCTGTTTTTTTTAGGGATTCCCATCCGAGGGCTGTTCAGCTGATCACCAGGTTATGTTCGTTTCTTCTCGCTTCTGATGATCTGCCGGATCTCTTTTTTCAAATCCGGCACCTTGTTTGTGGCATTATCCCAGAGGATCGTGTCCTTGATCCCAAAATAGACATGC
>JBFYKS010000137.1:0-5518 GCA_041305785.1 Methanoregula sp.
CCCATGGCACAAAAATCCATCCTGATTGTGGAAGATGAGCAGATCGCTGCAATGGACTTACGGGAGTTGATCCAGTCGCTCGGGTACCGGGTCATGGGGATTGCTTCCACCGGTGAGAAGGCGGTGATGATGGCTGACGCCGAAGTTCCCGACCTCATCCTCATGGACATCCACCTTGGCGGCGTGATCTCCGGCATCGAAGCAGCCGAGAAGATCCTCTCGCGCCACAGCGTGCCCGTCATCTACGTGACCGCGTATGCGGATCCAGAACTGGTCGAGCGGGCCAAGTTGACCCGGCCGTACGGGTACATCCTCAAACCGTATGATGAACGCGGGATCCGGACCGAGGTTGAGATCGCGCTCTACAAGTTCGGTCTTGATCAGAATTTTTTGGAAGAATATGCCACACTTGCCGGCTGGGTGAAGCAGCGGACCGATGAGCTGTCAGCAGCCAATGAAGCGCTCAGAAAGAGCGAGACCCGGTACCGTCTCCTCTTTGAACGGACCGGCGAGGGGATCTTCATCTTCAATGCTGAAGGAGAGGATCGCGGGAAGATTGTGGAAGTGAACGCTGCCGGTGCAGCCATTCACGGTTACTCTTCAGAAGAGCTCCTGAAAATGAAGATCACCGATCTCGATGTACCGGAGACTCTTATGGGCGCCCCGGCCCGGTTTGAAGCTGTCCTGCGGGGGGAGTGGATCGGGGGTGAGATGAACCAGGTGCGGAAGGACAAGACGATATTTCCCATCGATTTCCGGGCCGGACTGCTCGAACTGGAGGGGCATAAATATGTCTTTACGATCCTGCGGGACATCAGCGAACGCAAGCGGGCAGAAGATGCCCTCCGCGAGAGCGAGGAAAAGTACCGCACCATCTTAGAGAACATGCAGGATCTCTTCTACCGGACGGATCTTGAAGGAAAGATTACGATGATGAGTCCTTCCGGTGCCCGGTATGCCGGGTACGATTCCGCTGATGTGCTGATCGGACAGGATGCCGCATCGATGTACCTGGACCCGGAGAAACGTGCCGAATTGCTCACTGTCCTTGCAGAGAAGGGGGCTGTTACCGATTATCCGCTCACCCTGAAGATGCGGGACGGTTCGATACGGTACGCCACCACCAACAGCCACTACTATCGTGGTGCAGATGGTAAGATCCAGGGGGTTGAAGGTGTCATCCACGATATCACCGGGTTAAAAAAGACCAAACAAGCCTTGACGATGGCAAACCGTAAACTCAATCTCCTCTCGGGCATCACAAGGCATGATATCCGTAACCAGCTCATGGCCCTCAAGGCCTATATTACCTTAGGGAATGATTCGCTTGAAGACCGGGATCAGCTTACAAACTTTTTAGGCAGGATGGATCTCATTGCCGACACGATCGAACGCCAGATCGAATTCACCCGGTTGTACGAGGACATGGGGGTGAAAGCCCCCATCTGGCAGAACATCGACGCCCTTGTCCGGAACGCGGCATCGTCCCTGCCCACAAGGAATGTGCGGGTGGAAGCCGGCTGCCCGGGTCTTGAGATCGTTGCCGATTCCCTGCTTGAGAAGGTCTTTTACAACTTAATCGACAACGCCCTCCGGTACGGCGGACCGTCCATGACATGCATCACGGTCTCTTCGAAGGAGTCCGGTTTTGGGATGGTCATCTCGGTTGAGGACGACGGGGCAGGGATCTCTGGTGAGGACAAAAAACGCCTCTTTGAACGGGGCTTTGGCAAACATACCGGTCTTGGCCTCTTCCTCTCCCGCGAGATCCTCTCGATCACCGGCATCACCATCACGGAGACCGGTGAACCGGGTAAAGGCGCACGGTTCGAGATCCTTGTGCCGAAGGGGGCGTACCGGGTCTCCCCGGTTGCATAACCTTTTTTTACCCCGGTATCTGCAATATGCCCATAGGTATATCTGCACCGTCTCATATTCTCAAGTATGATGATGCTGGCAATGGAACGATACCCGGGATGCGAATGCCATGACCGCTGATGACGGATCCGGCTGCATCGAGGCCGGGATTTTGGAGAACGCGCTTGTCCTGATAGCGGTGCTGGAAAAATCCGGCAGGATCGTGGCATGGAACCATGCTGCCGAGACCATCACGGGCTATTCCAAGGATGAGGTGATCGGGAGCACCCTGGTCTGGAAGAGCTTGTATCCCGACGCAGAATACCGCAACCAGGTGACCGCCCGGATCGCGGCCATCTTAAAGGATAAGAATTATTTTGAGAACTTCGAGACCACGATCACGACAAAGACCGGGGTATCCCGGATCATCCTGTGGAATACCAAGGAGATCGGGGGCCGCGAAGGGAAGAAACGGGTGGTCACCGCCGGCCTCGACATCACCCGGCAAAAGGAGCTCGATGCCTTCCGCGAGAGTGTTGTGGATAATGCCAATGTCCTGATAACCGTGCTTGGCCGGAAGGGAGAAGTCCTCCTCTGGAACACGGCAGCCGAAGAGATCACCGGGTATCCCCGGGCGGATGTGGTGGGCAGCCGGGAGATCTGGAAAGAGCTGTATCCCGATCCCGCGTACCGGAAGACCGTGACGAAAAAGATCACGGAGATCATCGCCTCTCACCGGTATTTCGAGAACCTGGATACCACCATCACGACAAAGTCCGGCGGGTTCCGGGTCATATCGTGGAATACCCGCGAGATCGGGAGCGGTACTGGCCGCCTCTCCATAGCGATTGGCCGGGATATTACAGAACAGCGGAAGGCAGAGGAGGCGCTCATCGCGTACATGACCGAGATGGCGATGCGGATCAGGCAGCCGGTCGGGATCATCCGGGACAATCTCCAGGACATAGCGGATCTGATCCGGACCGGCAAGGTCACTCCTGAAGATACGGCCCTGCTGCTTGACGGGCAGGTGCGCAATGCCACGCAGGTGATGGCCAATGTGCAGGAGTTCCAGAAAGCTATCGTGGAGAAGAACCGGGCCATCCCCGAGGCGTACCGGAAGTTTCTTGAGGGTGATTGAGTGACGGGGATGGTCAGCCGCGAGGACTTAGAGAAGAAGCAGCTCTTCTTAATCCTTGCAAATCCCGGAGACATACGGCAGCGCAACATCGACCTGATCAAGGAGATCTCGGCCAACGGGTATCACACGATCATCGTGACCATCAACTTCCCGTACAGCATCCTCTCGAAACTTTACGCGGAGAACGGGGTTGACCTCTCCACGGTCTCGTTCATCGATGCGGTGACCCGGAATTCTATTGGCAGCGTGGAGAATATTCCCGGGGTTGTCCGGTACGTGAACAACCCGGCCAACTTAACGGATCTTGGGATTGCAGTCACTGAAGTACTCAAAGAACATGACGGCAAGAGAGTCTGTATCCTGTACGATTCGGTCAGCACCATGCTCATCTATCTCTCGTCGCCCAATATCAGCAAGTTCATCCACTTCGTGACCAACAAGCTCCGGCTCATGGACATCTCGGGAATCTTCCTTGCCGTGGAGAAGGGGCTTGACCCGATGCTGATGAGCCAGCTCACCACGTTTGTGGATACGGTGATCGATACCGGGTAAAACCGGCCGGCCTGAAATGAAAACCCGATCCCGGAACCGGTCCGGCCCATGGATCCAGAACCAGCACCACGGTTTTTCATAACTTTTGCCCGTGTAACCGGTCTATACCGGCCGATTTTTGGCACGCACATCAGGCTGTTCCTGCCGATCAGGGCCCAAAATCGCCTCCATCCAAAACATGCGACCGATTTTTTGGCGTTTCCGGCCGAAAACATGTACCGGATCTGGCCAACGGAGGCCAAAATGGCTTCCGATTGCCCGATCCCCCCGGGAGGGATCTTTACGACGGCAGCACCCCTCACAAACCAACGGTTCGCCCCATTTCTCCGACGTAAAACCCAGACTCCCCGGGAAACCACCCCCAGTGCCCGTCGGTTCCCTCCATCCCCGCCCCGTGACCTCAACCCTGATCAGCCCGGACTTTGTCACCCATAACCGGTCTATACCGGCCGATTTTTGGCACGTATTGCGGGCGGTTTCTGTCAATCAGGTCCCAAAACCGCCTCCCCTCAAAACATGCGACCGATTTTTTGGCGTTTCCGGCCGAAAATAGGGTACCGGATCGGCCAATCGGGGCCCAAAACCGCCTCCGATTGCCGGACCCCTCCCGGGAGGGATCCCTACGACGGAGGAATGCCACCCCCGGGAGTCACGGGAGATGTCCCGTCCGTGGGTGCTCTCCGGCCCCCGTCCTTCTCCTGTCGCAGTTCAGCATTCCGCTTCCGGAGATACCGGGCCGGGGCCGGTTCGCGCCCGCTCGTGCCGGCCGGAGCCGGGGGTGATGGCGAAGTTGTGGGCGGCTGCGGCATACCCACGGTTCCCGGCACCGCTGCGCCAGCCGGTTGCAGGTTGCCGGTCTCCGGTTGCTGCTCCGGCCCGGCACCCGGTGCAGGTACCGGGCGTTTGGTTTTTTTCCGGTCCTCCCCCCGCCGCGGCCGTTTTTTTGCGGCCAGCGCTCCTTTCACCAGCGGCGATCGGACATTCCCGAGCATATCGAGCTCGGTGATGGCCGTGCTTTCGATCCGGAAGTACCGCATCGTGCCCCAGGGGCACCAGAGCCAGAGCTCGCGGGAGATGCCGGGCGGAAGGGCTGCAGCGTTCATGCGATCGATCGTGCCGGCTTGGTCTGCTGCGATCTGGGCGGGCGAGCCGTGGATCCGCAGGGCCCGCTCGCTGCGGATTGCACTTGGCCCGGCCGGCCCGCAGGCCATGAGATCGAAACAACTGCCGGGCCAGCGCTCGAAGAACATCACCTCGCCCCGCATCCGGGCAACCGGTATCGCAGCTTCGAACGCTTTTTTTGATCGCGGACCCCGGCTCATGGAGCTACCCCCGGAGGGCCGGCCGCATTGCGGGATCCTGAAGGCTTTCCCCTGCAGCGATTGTCCGGCTCTTGTCCATATGTCCTGTACCTGAACTTTCCCGGGCATATCGTATCCCGGTCCTGGGTGGGTTTTTTTATAGGCATTCCTCCTGATGGTTGTGTTTGTATTCCTCTGGCGGTTCCGGCAGGAGCGGACAGATCCCGCTCTGCCCGTTTGGGTCATGTCATGCCGGGCTTACGGAAGGGAGCATCAGCTCGTCAGCAATTCCGGTTCCGACACGCCGGCGGTTCATGCCCGGCGGCTATCGTTGCAGAAGAGAGCGGGGAGTTTTTGCCAAGGCACCGGTGACTGCCGGGGAAATCTCACCCGTACTTGCCGGCCCCGTGCCATGAAGTGGGAGGAGGAAAACGGAACCGGAACCGTTGTCCGGATCGCGTTCCGGTACTCCCGCAATGCTGATGGTCATACCTGTCATGGCACCTATCATGACAACCCAGATCACTATCACGGCAGCGATCTGCTCCGCTTCGTGCAGCGGGCGGCCGAGCGCCATGATCTTCATCGTTAACGGGTTGCAGAAGTCGTGGTGCATTGTGATATTTTATAAAAGCCGGATTTGGTTATAGGGTTTCTGGTCGTGCGG
>JBFYKS010000138.1:0-2679 GCA_041305785.1 Methanoregula sp.
GTTGATCCATTTCCCAACTCTTATCCCCCCACCAGCCAAAAAGGACCTAATCGGGGTGTGCAGGCTTTTTCAATAGGGCACACCGCATTCGCCGGAATCATGCGTCACCCCGGGTTGTCGTGAGAAACGAGGGGGAGGCGCTGATGGATACGAAACGATACGGTCTGGCAGTTACAGGGTTGTTGATCATGGCGCTCGCGCTCATTGCGCCGGTATGCGCCGAACCGGTATGGCAGCCCAGCGTTGTTGACAGCTCCGGCCCCTTTCAACACCTGTCCATCGCCATGAACCAGTCCGGTTACACCGGTATCAGTTATGGTTCCTCCACCCTGATGTATGCGGAATCGTCCGGCTACGGATGGGAGATCACACCCGTGGATAATCCCGGCGGTACAATCACGAGTACCTCGCTTGCCCTCAATCCCCCGGGGAATCCCCGCATTGTCTATGAAACGCTTGCTGGCACCGTGATGTATGCGGAACGAACCGGGACCGTATGGACTCTCACGACGGTAACATCGCCGGTATCGGGAGCGTATCCATCCCTTGCCCTCGACTCTTCCGGGATCCCCGGCATCGCGTACCGGAACGGAGCGGGCAACCTGGCGTATGCTGAATGGAACGGGGCAGGATGGACGATCACCACCGTTGGCGCAGGACAGCGACCATCCCTCGCGTTTGACCCTGCCGGTAATCCCCGCATAGCATACAGGGATGGCAGCAGGAACGTGCACCTTCTTGAACGGAACGGGATGGTATGGACCGATACCACGGTTGAGGTGGATCCGGGATTTACTTACATCTGTGGGGGGAAAATAGCCCCCTTTTATGGACCTGTCCTTGCTCATGACCCGGCGGGAGATCCTGCGATCGTCTATTCGCGGTGCGTAGAATTCAATAACCTGGCCGTGATGTATGCAAACCGCACCGGGTCGGCCTGGACTGTCACGACGGTGGTGAATAACGATGCCCAGGCGTCGGTGCCCTCACTCGCCTTCACACCGGATGGATTTCCCGGGATCAGTTATTTAAACCGCACCAGCTACCTGACTTACACCTCTTCCGACGGGGCCTCCTGGACCCGCACAAACGTTGACCCGGTGGTAATCTCGTGCGGGGAAAATCCGCTGGCTATCGTGCCCGGGGCAGCCGGTATCGCGTATCGGGAAATGATCAGCGATTCTGTCGACGTATTACATTATGCGAAGAAATCATCAGGGTTACCCCGGGCCGGGTTCACCGCCAGCCCGACCGGGGGGAACGCACCGCTGACGGTTGCCTTAACCGATACCTCGACCAATGAACCGGGCGGCTGGCAGTGGAACTTCGGGTCGTACAGTGCTTCTGACGGGGGCGTCTCCGATCTTCGGAACCCCACGCATGTGTACAGCATTCCCGGGACCTACACCGTTTCATCCGCGGTCCGGAATGCCAACGGGGGCACCTCGGTTACGCGGGTCGGGTACATCACGGTCACGGATGCAGGTAGTGGCGGCGGCAGCGGAGGTTCCGGGGGCTCCGGGTCCGGTTCAGGCTTCGGATCATCCGGCGGGGGCAGCAGCAGTGGCGGGAGCGACAGCGACTTTGGCCCGGCACCCGGCCCCGGCACAACCGGCACCTACGAAGCGAACGTGGGCGGCAACTCGGCCGTGAGAACCGTCACAGTGACCGGGACGGGGGTCAACAGCGTCATCATCACCGGCATGCAGCAGGGAAGCCTCCCGCCCGGTGTCCCGCCGGTCGACCCTGACACCTACCAGTACATCGAGCTTGCTCCGGCCCGTGCCGGCTCCATCACCGGCGCCACCATAAGTTTCGAGGTCCCGGTCTCGTGGCTGGAGGAGCACCACCTCACCACGGGCGATGTTTCCATGAACCGGTACCAAGACGGGGCATGGACCACCCTCCCGACAACGTATCTCGGGACAGCCAATGGCATTGCCCGGTACTCGGCGCAGTCGCCGGGCTTCTCGCTCTTTGCCATAGCCCCAAAGAAAGGCGGGGCAACAACCGGCCCGGCGCCCGGTGCCTGCCCGGTGACGCAGCAGCTGACGTGTCCCGCCTGCCCGGCCTGTACCGGATCCGGCGCAACCGTGCTCTCCTCCGGGGCTGTTCCGGCAACGCAGGCACCGGCTGCCGGGTCGGTTCTTCCGGAGCCCGGCTTCCCGTTCGCGACCATTGCGTTAATCGGTGCCGGCTGCATTGCGCTCATTGGCGGCGGCTGGTACGTGCGGAGATGGTATATCCGGAGGCAGAACCCGGCGCTGTTCGAAGAGTACTAACGAATTCCTCTCGATCTCACAGTCTGATGACCTGTCGGATTTCGTCATCCGGAGAAGTATATCAGGACTTCGAGAATGAGAAGGGGGGGCGATGCCGGCCTTCAAATCCTTCCCGTCCCTTTCAGGAGTTCCAAAAAGTACGATTACGGAAAGATAATCCCCCGGGAGCTGTTGAAAAAAACCACATCATCTCCCCCGGGTTTTCCGTATCTGTTGACCGGGTACGGGACGGGATAATTATTTCGGCCTCTTGTCCAGTCTTTGGAGAAGTGCAGCAATTTTTGGTTCAACATCCGGGAGATCTTTTTCAATCACATTCCAGACGATGGTATAATCGATTTGGAAATAGCCATGAATGATCTTGTTCCGGAGCGAGGCCATCTCTCTCCAGGGGATA
>JBFYKS010000139.1:0-5914 GCA_041305785.1 Methanoregula sp.
TTTGGGAAATGAACAACACTTCATTCAGGGTTTATGCTGCTTGTTACCGTTTCTCCCGGCCGTTCCGGTAATTGAAGCCGCCGCGGGGCGCCCAAACGGGAGCGGCGGCAGGCATCATAAAGAGGGTATGGTGGCATCAGCCTCCATCAGTGAAAAAAGAAGCTGGGATATCTTTAACAATATCCCCGCTTCTTACTGAAAATGCTCAAATCATCTTGCTCCCACTCCTTTATTACCCCCTCCGTCCTATGTATAAAGGCACACGGGATCCGTCCCGTCTGAAAGAAAGGAATGTAGCCCGACTTTGGGCCGAACCTTAGGTGATTACCATGGTAAAATCAATGTACGCATTCGTCAGGGATGCATGGAAACGACCTGACAAGAGCGAGGTTAAGGAACTCCTCTGGAACCGCATGCAGGTATGGCGCCGCGAAGGCAGCGTTGTCAGAATCGAGCACCCGACCCGTATCGACCGGGCCCGCACGCTCGGCTACAAGGCAAAGCAGGGCATCGCCGTTGCACGGGTCCAGGTCCGCCGCGGTGGCCGCCGGGCATCCCGGTACGTCCGCGCACGCCGATCCGCACGGATGGGCAAGCGACACCTTACTGCCGGCAAGAGCATCCAGCGCATTGCCGAGGAACGGGCATCCAAGAAGTTCCCCAACATGGAAGTCCTCAACTCCTACTGGGTTGGACAGGACGGGAAGCTCAAGTACTACGAGGTCATCCTCGTTGACGGTCACCACCCCTCCATCCGGGCAGACAAGAACCTGAAGTGGCTTGCAAACGCAACCCACCGCGGTCGTGCCGAGCGTGGAAAGACCTCAGCCGGTCTCAAGGGCCGGGGCATGATGACCCGTGGCAAGGGTACCGAGAAGACCCGCCCGAGCATCCGTTCCCATGCCAACCAAGGCAAATAACCTTATTCTTTTTTAACACCAGTTACTCTCATGAAGATCACCGATGCCGCTGTCTTTCCGTACCCGAACGGGGACACTTCGGTGCGAAGGTTTGCACTGGAAGCCGCAACCCTTGGTTTTGACAGCCTAGTTGCGATAGACACGCCATCTGCCACCTGTGGCGATGTGGAGGTCCGCACCGGCATCATCTTCCATGACATCCCGGTCCGGGATATCATCAACCGCGTGAAGCGGTACCGGGAGACCGATGCCATAATCTCGGTAAAAGCCGGGGATGCAGGTTTCAACCGAGCAGTCATCGGGATGAAAGGCATCCATGTTCTTCGCTCTCTCCATGATGCCGACAAGAAAGGGTTTGATCATGTTTCAGCCCGGATGGCGGCGGACAACAATGTTGCAATCGACATCGACCTCTCGGTTATCACCCGGCTCCGCGGAATCGCCCGCCAGCGGGCAATTGCCCGGTACCGGGACATCCTTGTCCTGGAGCAGCGGTTCGAGTTCCCGCTGACCCTCTCGACCTGTGCCCGTTCGGCCCTTGACCTGCGCGCAGTACGGGAATGTACCGGCCTCTGCTCGCTGCTCGATATGGACATTTCCCTGGTTGAAAAAGCCCTTGCCGGGGTCGGGACGGTTACAACTCCAAAGACACCGGCAGTCCGGGTGGTTGCATGACAACCCGCCCGCCAACCCTCCGCGACAAGAGGCGGTACGTGCTGGTCCGGGTCGAGCCCGCCAATACCCCTCTCGACCAGAAGGATCTCTACTACGCGATCGCTGATGCTATCACCTCGCTCTATGGCGATGTGGCTGCTGCGATCATGATCCAGGCTGTCGTTGCCGCTGAGGGGGACTATATCTTTATCCGCTGTCGCCGCGGGACCGAACGCGAGCTTGCAACCGCCCTCTCAACGATCAACGCCTGCCGCGACACCCGGATTGCCCTGCGGATCATTGCCGCGTCCGGCACGATGGAGGGCCTGCGCAGGCGGATCCGCACAAAAAAAGCGCCGGAACCGGCAGCAGAATGGCCGGATGCCTGTACCTTTGATAATAAAACCTTCACGCCCGTATATGGTACTGGTCAGAAGGTTGATGTGATTGAAAAGGGATTTAAAAATACACACCGATTCTTTTTAACAACCGAAGATTTGGAGACAAAATAATGCAACCACAATACCAGATGGGATATGATCGTGCCATCACCGTCTTTTCACCCGACGGAAGGCTTTACCAGGTCGAGTACGCCCGCGAAGCCGTCAAGCGCGGAACGACCGCAGTCGGCATCAAGGCAAAGGACGGCGTTGTCCTGATCGTTGACAAGCGCGTGAGCTCAAAGCTCCTCGAGGCTACATCGATTGAGAAGATCTTCAAGATCGATGAACACATCGGTGTTGCATCGTCCGGCCTTGTCGGGGATGCCCGCGCACTGGTTGACCGGGCACGGGTCGAGTGCCAGATCAACCGCGTTTCCTACGATGAGCCAATCGAGGTTGAAGCCCTCTCAAAGAAGCTCTGCGACCACATGCAGACCCTCACCCAGTACGGCGGCATCCGCCCGTACGGCACCGCGCTCCTCATCGCGGGTGTCAGCGACGGGGAATGCCGGCTCTTCGAGACTGACCCCTCCGGGACGCTTCTCGAATACAAGGCAACCGGTATCGGTATCGGACGCCCCGCCGTCATGAAGGTTCTCGAAGAAGAGTACAATCCTGAAGCTGGGATCAAGGACGTTATCATGCTCGGCCTCAAGGCACTCCATTCGGCAACCGAGGGCAAGTTCGATGTCGACCAGGTCGAGATCGGCGTCATCGGGAAAGAGAGACCGGTCTTTGCCAAGATGAGCCGCGAAGAAGTGGCATCGTTCGTCGGGCAGTTCAAGCCGTGATGGTTCATGATTCCGCTTGACCATGCTGTGGTAGCCCGGCTTGAGAGTTTTGGCGAGCGGTTCGAGATCCTGGTCGATCCGCGCATGGCCGCGCTTGTCCGGCAGGGCCAGAAGGTCGAGATCGAAGACGTGGTCGCTGCACTCAATGTCTTTGGAAATGCCTCGAAGGCAACCCGTGCTTCTGACGAAGCCCTCATGAAAGTCTTCCAGACCACGGATTTCGATGCTGTTGCGCGCCGGATCATCGAGAAGGGGGAGATTCACCTCACCTCTGACCAGCGCAAGCATATGGTCGAGGAGAAACGCCGGCAGGTCATCAATTTCATCGCGCGCAACGCGGTCAACCCCCAGACCGGTCACCCGCATCCCCCTACCCGGATCGAGATGGCGATGGAGGAAGCGCGGGTGAACATCGACCCGTTCAAACATGTCGAGGAGCAGGTCAAGGAAGTTGTCAAGGCCCTGCGCCCGCTCCTCCCCATAAGGTTCGAGGAACTCCGGCTTGCGATCAAGATCCCGCCGGACTTTGCAGCCCGGGCTTTTGGCGATATTGCCGCCGCCTCGACCATGGAGAAGGACGAATGGTTAAAGGACGGCTCGTGGGTCTGCGTGGTCCGTATCCCGGCCGGCATCCAGGGCGAGTTCTATGATCTCATCAACAAACTCTCCAAGGGCGAAGGACAGGTCAGGATCCTCAATCAAGTATATTAGTTCAGAGGACAAATAAAAGAAGACAGATCACTAGGGTATCCATCATGGCAAAATCAACGCACAAAGCAAAAGGGAAAGTCACCGGGAGTTCCGGACGTTTCGGCTGCCGGTACGGCAGGTTTGTTCGTAAGCGCGTCAATGAAATCGAGAAGATCTCCCGGGCTCTTCACCGCTGCCCCAAATGTGACATGGAGTCCGTGGCACGCAAAGGCACGGGTATCTGGGAATGCCGCAAGTGCGGGTACAAGTTCGCCGGCGGCACGTACCAGCCGGTGACCCCGACCATGAAGATCGCCCAGCGTGCGATCGACCGCACAGTTGATGAGATCAGGAAATAATCGATCAACATGGCAAGTACCTACAAGTGTGCACGGTGCAAGCAGAAAGTCGAGATTGACGTCAACGTCCGCTGCCCCTACTGCGGTCACCGCATCCTCTTCAAGGAACGCGGCGCGGCGATCAAGGAACTCAAGGCACGGTAACACCGTTCCGGGACAAAACCCGGAAAAATATCTTTATTATCTTTTTTCTTCCATACTGCACAGGAGGGTATCCTTTGGCACACCACACGGCAGTATTCCGGTTCACGTCGGATCATGCAAAAAAGATCTTTGATGCGCTCCAGCCGGAACTGCCGGACGAGGTGAACCCCCGTTCATCAACCCGGTGCGAGCTTGAAGGCACCGATACCCTTGTTCTCGTAATTGAGGCACAGGATACCGCATCGCTCCGTGCAGCGCTCAACATGTACCTCCGGCTCGTGAACGTGGCAGATGAGACGATCAGTCTCGTTGATAAAACCTGATCCCGTGTCTGCAGCGGGACTGCTGCCTGCACGGGTACGGGCAATAACCCTTTTTATTCCCGGCGCCGATATTCTCTACAGGAGTTTACTATGAACAATATCTCACCCAAAGTCCAGAACCAGATCGGGATGCTCCAGCAGATCCAGCAGCAGCTCCAGACCATCCTCCAGCAGAAAGCCCAGTACGAGATGGCCATCCGCGAGGCAAACCGCGCAAAGGAAGAGATCAGTGACTCTCCCGATGACGCGGTCATGTACCTGAGCGTCGGCACGGTCATGATGCAGAAGAAGAAGGAGGTCATTGACGCAAAACTCAACGAGAAGGTCGAGACTCTCGAACTCCGCGTCAAGTCCTTAGAAAAACAGGAGAAGATGCTCCAGGGCAAGTTCGAGCAGCTCCAGGGCCAGATCAAGGCGGCAATCGAGGGTAAGGGCGCCCCGATTGCAGAATAATCCTTTTTCTCAACCAAATCCAAACGCTCATGCTCTTTTACAAACCAGTTCTGGTATGAACCGGCTGGCAGATTTTCTGACCGTTGATCCTGCCCACCGGCTCCTCGTCATCAAGTCGGCCGCAGATCATGCCTCCCGCGCCCATAAGGGGCAGTTCCGGAAAGACCGGAAGACCCCCTATATCACGCATCCGGCCCGGGTAGCGGGGCTGGTTGGGACATTCAATGGCTCGCATGCTGCCATCATCGCTGCATGGCTCCACGATGTGTACGAGGACTGTTCCCCGGAATGGCTCGTGGCAACGGACAAACTGATTGCACATCTCCCGCTACCGGCCGATGACCGGCAGGATATTGCCGGCATAGTCGATGCCCTGACCAAGAAGAACACGATCGCAAAAAAAAGCGCCCGGCTCTCCGACAGCATTGAACGGATTCTTGATGCACCTCCCGAAGCAACGCTCGTCAAGATCTGCGACCGGATAGACAACCTCCTTGACTCGGCTGACCGGAACGGCGGGTTCACGAAACATTACCTTGAATCCACCGATGAGATCATCGACCGGCTCTCGGTCCGGGCTTCGCTCTACGGGTACGATACCGCGCTTGGAATCCTTGTCCAGATCCGGAATTCGAACCTGAAAAAATTGTAAGTTTGTTATCATTTGGAAATTTACGATGGTGCCGCCGCTCCCGACGGGGCGCCCCCGCGGCGGATCAATTACCGAAAGTAAAAATATTTCACAATATATTTACCTGAAGGAACTAACGTTTCGGTTCAGGAAATTTCTTTCAATATGGTGATCCTATGACTTCGCATCATTCTACCCTTGGTATTATGTTTCTCTTAGTTTGTGTTCTGTTGGGGGTGGGATGTATGGATAATTTTATAGAAAATAATCCTCATTATCCAAATCCTGCGATTTCAGAGAAAACAACAATCCCTGTCCCTCCTCTTATTATTGAACAGTATCAGGATCTTGCCTGTCCGGTTGGCGCTCTTATACCCAATTCCGTTACAAGCGGCAATCAAATTACCTATAAAAGTCAGGGCTCCGATCCAGACACATCACAAATCCGGGTCTGGCTATTCGGCCCGAAAACCGCGATGAAATTTCCATTAAATATCAATCATTCT
>JBFYKS010000140.1:0-2765 GCA_041305785.1 Methanoregula sp.
TGTGCTCTTCCGATCTCAGTCATAACAATTATCACCTTAACCATACTGTTCATCCTCCCGTTTTTTGGATCCCCGTTGGTCAGTCATGGTTCCGGAGGAACCCTGGACGGGCTTGCTTATCTTGAGGAGCAGCACCCGGGCGATGCCGCTGCAATCGCCTATCTCCGGACTATTCAGGGAAACGAGATCCTTGTTGAGGCTGAAAAGGGCGATTACACCTATTACTCGCGGGTCTCTTCCTTTACGGGCATACCCGCGGTTGTCGGCCAGCCATTCCACGAGTTCATGTGGCGGGGGGACGATTCCGGCTGGTACTCGGCCCGGCCTGCTGATATCAGGGCAATGTATGAGCAGCCGGAGAAGACCATTGATCTGATGAAGAAGTACAATGCAACACTCCTGTATATCGGCAATCCGGAACGCGAGCGGTATTCCGTGAATATTCCGGCCGCGGGACTTACGCAGGTTTATTCTGCCCACGGAACAGAAATATACCGGCTTGCGGCCTGATTTGGCAATTATTCCTCGCCGGATATCCCCGTTCTTTTTTCGGTCCGAACCCCGGCGTTCACAAACCTTTATTTCGGTTCCTGCCGTAATAATATGGCTACATCATTGCAAACTGATGAGTAATGAAGGAGCAAAAAGAACTCCTGAATGAGGTGAGTTATGTCAAAAGGCTACGTAAAAACCGAAGCTCCAGAAGAGCTCCAGAACAAGGCGCTTGAAGCCCTTGAAGTCGCACGGGACACCGGAAAGATCAAGAAGGGATCCAACGAAGCAACCAAAGCCATCGAACGCGGCATTGCAGCACTCGTGGTTATTGGTGCGGATGTTGAACCTGAAGAGATCGTCATGCACCTTGGCCCTCTCTGCGATGAGAAGAAGGTTCCTTACATCTTCATCAACAAGCAAAACGATATCGGCGCTGCAAGCGGTCTCGATGTCGGTTCTGCCGCAGCAGCAGTCGTCAAGCCCGGAAAGGCAAAAGAGACGATCGACGAACTTGCAAAGCAGCTCGAAGCGCTGAAGGCGTGAGGATAGTATCATGGCAAACGATGCAACGCCTGCAGAAGTAATCGAGGTTGTTGGCTCAACCGGCATGCACGGTGAGGCAATGCAGGTCAAGTGCCGCATCCTCGACGGCAACAACAAGGGCCGGATCATCACCCGGAACACGGTGGGCCCGATCCGGGAAGGAGACATCATCATGCTCCTTGAGACCGAGCGCGAAGCAAAGAAAATGTCGAGGCGGTGAAGCACATGGTTGAGCAGCATGTCTGCAGTTTCTGCGGAATCCAGATGGAGCCTGGCACGGGCAAGATGTACGTGAAGAAGGACGGCACCATTCTGTACTTCTGCAGCACCAAGTGCCAGAACAACCACAAACTCGGGCGGGTCTCCCGCCGGGTCCAGTGGACCACTGCCGGAAGAAAGGCACTCGGCAAGGAGTAAGGGTCCATGGACCGCTCCTTTGTAATGGTCAAGCCTGACGGGGTCCAGCGCGGCCTTGTCGGAGAGATCGTTTCACGGCTCGAAAAGAAAGGTTTAAAGCTCGTGGCCGCCCGTTTCGAGAAACTTCCCGAGGCACGGGTCACCGAGCAGTACAGGGAACACTTATCAAAACCGTTCTTCCCCGGTCTCAAGACCTATATCATGGGTGGCCCGGTCTTCCTCATGGTCTGGGAAGGAAGGAACGTGGTTGCAATCGTGAGAAAGGTAATCGGTGCAACCAATCCTCAGGAAGCAATGCCCGGAACCATCCGTGGCGACTTTGGGATCGATATCGGCAGGAATGTCATCCACGCCTCGGACTCGCCCGAGAGTGCAGCCCGCGAGATCGGGATACACTTCAAGGCAGACGAGGTCTGCACGTACACGCGGATCGATGAGTCCGTGCTGTACGAATACTAACTTTTTTTACCGTAACTTCTATTACCTCACGAGAACGCACTATCCTTTATGGAAGGAGAAGTGCTCAGTTTTGCGCTGCTGGCAATCTCTTCGGTTCTTATCATTGTCAATCCCCTGGGCGCAACCCTGTTTTACGTCTCCTTAACATCCGGTCTCGATCCGGCAACACGGATGGGCATCGTAAAGGATTCCTGCCGGTTTGCTCTCTTTGTCCTCCTCTTCTTTGCCGTGCTTGGCACCTGGATCCTCCAGCTTTTCGGCATCAGCCTTGAAGCGTTCCGGATAGCCGGCGGACTCCTTCTCTTTGGTATCGGCATGGAGATGGCCTATGCCAAAACCTCCCGCACCAAGATGACCGCCACCGAGAAGTACGAATCGCAGGACATGGAAGATATTGCAATTATGCCAATCGCCATGCCCATGATCGCCGGGCCGGGCGCAATCACCACCTGCATCGTGCTGATGAACGAGGCGCTTACCTTAACCCCGGTTGCGATTATCGTTGTTATCCTGTCGGTCATCCTCTCCATCGGGATCACCTATTATATGATGCGGAATTCAGATTATATCATGTCAAAGATCGGGCAGCGGGAGTACCGGGCAATCAACCGCCTGATGGGGATGCTCCTGATTGCCATTGCGATACAGTTCATCATCAACGGGATCTGGATGGCATTTCCCGCACTCAAAGGAGGATAAGAACTTGAGTAAATTTGAAGAAGGGGACTGGGACTTAACCTCGATTGGCCTTGTCCTCATCGGGAGCAGCATAACCGTTGCCGGTATGATCATCGCAGCCCTGCTTCTCGGGGCGCAGCTGCCAATGGCTCCCTTCCTGCTCCTCACCACCG
>JBFYKS010000141.1:0-2546 GCA_041305785.1 Methanoregula sp.
TGAACGAGAAGGGAACCCGGGTCACGACAAACGGGGGAAAGATTTACTGGTCGTGTATCGACAAGCCCGCGAGCACCAGTTCCCCGGTCCGCATCACCATGACGGCCCGCGATACGGCAACAAAAAAGGAGATCGGCACCTCAACGCTGACCCTTGCCTGGGACGGGGATTATGCGGTGACGGTCCAGGGGATCAGCTGATCCCTCCAGCCTGAACCTATCGTTTTTTGGCCGGGAACCCGGCCTGGCTGCACCCCTCAGTCCCGCTCCTGGCCGGTTGTTGCGGGGCAACCCCTGCCACCCGCCGTTCGAATGAGGAAACTTCTGGCACCGGATTTCCCAGCCCGCGTGCAGGAGCGGTCCGCACGACATCTCCCCGCTCTTTTTTTATCGGGCAACTCAATAGATATGCATGGAAGTACCCCGTCAGGCAACGGAACAGACCGGGCTTCATCTCCTGATCCTTTCCATCTCCCTTGCCATCTTCATGTCGTCCCTTGACGGAACGAGCGTCAATATCGCACTGCCCACCATCTCCGAGAGTTTCAATATCTCGTCCAGCACCGTGAGCTGGGTGGCCACCATCTACCTGCTGGTGATGGCCGGCTGCGTCCTGATCTTTGGCAAACTCGGGGACGGGATCGGCTTCAAGAGGATCTTCCTTGCGGGATTTGTTATCTTCACGATCGGATCGTTCTCCTGCGGTTACCTGCCCGATCTCCTCAACTCGTTTCCCGTGCTGGTTGCCTCACGCGTATTCCAGGCGGTCGGGGGTGCCATGATATCGGCCATTGCCCCGGCAATGATCACCGCCTACATCCCCATGAAGCAGAAAGGAAAGGCCATGGGTCTTGTCATGACGGCTGCTGCGCTCGGGACTGCTATCGGGCCGACCATCGGGGGGGTGCTCACCCAGTACCTCTCGTGGCACTGGATCTTCTTCATCAACGTGCCGGTGGGAATTGTTGCTATCCTGCTGGGTTCAAAGGTCATTCCGGCAGGAGTGCCAAAGGAAAAATTTGCGGGATTTGACAAGAGAGGCGCACTCCTGATCTTCACCGGGCTTGCAGCCCTGCTCTTTGCCGTATCCGAAGGGATGTCGCTCGGGTGGACCTCGCCGGCCATCCTTGGCGCCCTGGCACTTGCGGTTCTCACCCTTTTGTACTTTGCCTGGTACGAACTGGGAATCCCCGACCCGCTGCTGGAACTCCGGCTCTTTAAAAACCGGAATTTCCTGATGACCAACCTGGCACTCTCCCTGGTCTTCTTCTCCTTTGCAGGTATCAATTACCTGCTTCCCTTCTATCTCCAGTACGTGAGGGGGTATGGCGTCTCTGATGCGGGCCTGATCATGACCACCCTCTCGATTGCAATGATGGCAGCCGGCATCCTATCCGGCTCGTTGTACAACCGGGTCGGCGGCAGGAAGCTCTGCATTGGTGCAGCGGTCCTGCTCGTTATCGGCTATTACCTGATGACGCTCCTCAGGGTCGATACCACGACGGGATTTGTTATCGTCTGCCTGCTGGTGCTGGGCTTCAGTCTTGGCCTGATGGTCACGCCGGCATCGAACATGATCATGAACTCGGTTGGGAAGAGATACCAGGGGATGGTCTCGAGCCTCACGAGCCTTGAGCGGTTCGCACCCTTGACGCTCGGGATCGCGTTTGCGAACCTGGTCTTCATCCAGGGTATCGCAACCATTGCCGGGCACCGGGGGATCACCGAAAGTGCACCGGCAACGATCCGGCTGCAGGTCCTGACGGCGGGGTTTGATCTGGCCTTCTTTGCCTCGCTTATTGTCGCGGTTTTCATCCTCATCCTTGTCCTGTTGGCACAGCAGGAAGTGCACCCGGATTACCAATCCGGCGATGATGACGAGGCGCAGCTGGGAATGCTTTAACCTATTTTTGGCCCGCTTTCGGCAGTCGGGTGGGAATGGGGTTTTTTGGAAAACCCGCATCCGTCCTCCCGCATGACAACGGGGTTTTCCGAAAATCTGAGAAAAAGGTCCGGAGAAAAACTCCTGGACAAAGATGGGGTGTGATCCCCTCCCCCGCCCCAAAGAAAAATTACTTGTGCTCCACCGGCTTTACGCCCACTTCCTCGAACAGGTGACTGACCCCGAGCATCACGTTGATCCAGCGGAGGTCATCGGAGAGCTGGCAGATGAGGAGGATCATCAGGGTGCACGGGATGGCAAAGAGCATCCCGACAAGACCAAGGAGCCAGCCCCAGAAGATCACCGAGACGATGACGAGAAGCGCCGGCATCTCGTATTTACGGGCCGTAAGGTACGAATATAACGGGTTCTCCACGATCAGGTTCAGGATACAGACGACCACAATGACCGTCACTGCACCGTAAATCCCGAACTGGAGCCACGCAAAGAAGATCGCGGGGATTGCAGCAAGCAAAAGCCCGAAATACGGGATGTAGCCGAGCAGGAACGTGAGCATGCCCCAGAGCAGCGCAGCGTGGACTCCCATGACGGCAAGGAATGTTCCAAACAGGCAGCCGTGGATGAAGTTCGTCTCGGTCCTGACC
>JBFYKS010000142.1:0-10133 GCA_041305785.1 Methanoregula sp.
ATTTTTTCCGGTTGCTGTGGTTGTAGAGCGCGAGGTTCACGCTGGTCGAGATCTCGATTGCCGTGAACGGCTTGAAGATGATCCCGTACGGCTGCGAGCACTTGACCCGGTCCAGCTGCTCCTCGTCCGAGATTCCCGTGATGAAGATGATGGGATAGAAGAAGAGCTGGAAGATATAGTGGGCGGCATCCATCCCGTCCATCTTCCCGGACAGGTTCACGTCCATGATGACCAGGTCCGGGTTCAGTTCTGCGGCTTTTACCACCGCTTCCTCACCCGTTGCCACAACCCCGACGATATTGAAGCCCTTCTTCTGGAGCATGGTTGAGACGAGGTGGGTGATGATGGAATCGTCGTCAACGATCAGGATGCGCGGGGCGGGGGGCATGGAGTCACCGGGTACGAAAGGGGTTTTGGTAGTATCGGTGCCTTATGATAAAAACCTGATTCCGGGCAGGAGAAAAATGCTGGCGGAGGCCGGACGTACCGGCTCACGCCTCAAAAACTCCCGAGTTTTGCCTGCACCGTAGAGTCCACGAAGTCGACCCGGACAGGTTTTGCCTGCTCTCCGTCAATCGGCACCGGGTAGCAGCCCGTAAGGCAGCCGGTGCAGAGATCGTGGCGGGAGAACCCGCTCGCCTCTATCATGGCATCGAACGAGATATGGTGGAGGGTGGTTGCCGTGATGCTCTTTCTCACTTCCTCCTCGTTCCGGTTATGGGCGATGAGCTCCTCCCGCGTGGGGAAGTCGGTTCCCAGGTAACAGGGTGCCTTGATGGCCGGCGAACCGACCCGGACATGGATCTCCCTCGCGCCGGCGTCCCGGACAATACCGAGGATACGCTTGGAGGTTGTACCCCGGACAATACTGTCGTCCACGAGCACCACGGACTTGCCTTCAAGATGCGCCGGGATCGGGTTGAGCTTCATCCTGACCGCCTTCTCCCGCGCCTGCTGGGTTGGCATGATGAACGTCCGGCCCATGTACCGGTTCTTCATCAGGCACTCAACATACGGGATCTTCGACTGTTCCGCGTACCCGATCGCGTAGGCGGTCCCGGAGTCGGGAAGGGCCCCCACGCTGTCGGCATCCACGGGAGCCTCATCATGCAGCTTTGCGCCGATCCTGCGCCTGACATCGTAGACCAGGACCCCGTCGATGACCGAATCCGCCCGGGCAAAGTAAATGTACTCGAAGATGCAGTGCGCCCGCTGGCCGGCAATAGCAACCTGCGTGCAATGGATACCGTTGCTGTCAACCCGGATCAGTTCCCCGGGCTTCACATCCCGCACCAGCCGCCCACCAAGCGCATCGATGGCAACGCTCTCCGATGCAACGATGTACCCGTTATCGGTCTTCCCGATACAGAACGGTTTGATCCCGAGCGGGTCGCGGAAGGCGTAGATGACGCCATCGATCATCATCACGACCGAGTAGGAACCCTCTATCTTCTGCATGCAGACATGGACGGCGTCCTCGACAATGCCCGACCTGCCGATCTCGTCCATTAAGATCCTGGCGATGACCTCGGTATCGGTCGTGGTGGTAAAGATCTGGCCTTCCTTCTCATAGTCGGCCCTGAGGGATGCGGTGTTGACCAGGTTCCCGTTGTGGGCAATAGAGATGAAATGCTCCTGGAACTGGAAGTTCAGCGGCTGGATATTTTCCGGGAGATTGAACCCCGTTGTCGGGTAACGGACATGGCCGATGCCGGCATTACCCTGTAAATCGGAGAGAACAGAAGGGGAGAAGACGTCGGCAACCAGACCGCTCCCCTTGAACTTGTGGAGGCTGGTGCCGTCAAAAGTTGATATTCCGGCGCTCTCCTGACCCCGGTGCTGGAGAGCGTACAGAGCGTAATAGAGTTGGATTGAAACACCGCCAGCATCGACGATGCCAACGATTCCACACATGGTACAACTCTTTAATGCGTTACGGTTTTTGGTCGCTTGGTGTTCCACTTAAAGCTGGACATCTTTGTGCTCTTGCCAAAACCACAGGCAGAGCAGACTTTCTTCTGGGCGTGGAACGAGATCTTCCCACAGCGCCGGCAGGCGATATGGGTGAACTTGTTCCTCTTACCCATGGAGGGAGTGCCTTTTGTCATGTTACTTCACCTATATTTGTTCGATTGATGGAGAGATATAAATTACATTATCCCCGCGGACGATGAGCGTGCCTACTTTCTGGACCTGTCCGTTCTCCGTCTCCTCTGCTTTGTCGAGGACGAGGTTCATGTGTACATCATACCCTTGAAGAACGCCCCGTATTTCTCTCCCACCTTTGAGAGATACAATAACGGGCTGACGGTTCAACACCTGATCCAAAATATCCAACGGCCGTTTGGTCATAATAATACCCTGTTACCATCGCTCTGGAGTAATATATGTGGGTGAGCGGATCACTTAAACATACCGTAGATCCCGGGTACGAAAAACCTTTGCAGGGCCGGATAATCCGGCAGGGACCCGGGGGATATTTCCCGCCATGAGCAAATTTTTTTGCCGTGGAGTATGAATGTTAGGCAGCAGCCATGAAAAAGATCACGATAAAAAAACGCCATTCCATCAGGAAAAGCCAGGGCTCTGACCTGATGAGCCGGCTCGCGGAGCAGATCGGTGCGTCGGCAGACCTCTTCCGCGCGGACATGATCGAGGTGCTGGAGACCAATGCGGCCATCTCGTTGTTCATGGTGAACAAGAAACCGTTTTTAATGGACAACGGGACCTGGGTGTTTCCCACGCTGAAAGGTGCGGTGCAGTGCCCGTTTCCGGAGCGCAGGGTGGCAGTGGATGCCGGCGCAATCCCATTTGTGGTGAACGGGGCTGATATCATGCGGCCGGGCATCGTCTCGGTTACCGACGACGTGAAGGCCGGCTTCCCGGTCCAGATCGTGGATGAGCGGCACGGCAAGCCGCTTGCCATCGGGATTGCCCTTCTTGATGCGCCCGAAATCCGGGCCAGTACGGGAGGCAAGATGGTCAAACGGTTCCATCACGTCGGTGACGAGATCTGGAACATGGAGATCTGAATTATTCCGGCCAATGCGATTCTGCGGGAAAATGCCGAATTTTCCTAATTTTCTGGCTTAAATGGCGCCCGGATGGTCTCGAAATAGATACTATTAAATAACTTTCTCAATACAGTTTTTTTATGGTTCGGATCATAGATACCCTTCTGGGCAAGAGCTCCGCTAATTCGGATGAAGACTATATGGAGCTCGACCTCGCATCCTATGAGGAGAGCGGCGCCGGGTCACCGGCACTTCTGGTGAAGATTGCAACGATCAACGACCTCAAGGACACCCCCCGGGTCAAGGACGAGGTCTATTCGGGGAACATCGTCATCGTGGACATCTCGCGCTTAAAGATGGACAAGATCACTTACGAGCGGGTCTTAAAGGACTTAAAAGAAGTTGCAAAGGATGTCAACGGCGACATCATCGGCCTTGGGGACCAGCGCTACGTTGTCTTAACCCCGATGTCGGTCAAGATCTCCCGCGACAAGATCGGTGGATAATCGCGTGCAGACCAACGTCCCGGGACCGTGTCCGTGCTGTAATACCGAAATTCAATACCTGTATAAGACAGAAAATATCCCCTATTTTTCTGATATTCTTATCATCTCGGCTATCTGCCCTTCCTGCGGCTACAAGTTCGTTGATACCCAGCTCATAAAGCATGCGGAGCCGGCCCGTTACACGGTGGCAATCACCACTGAAGAGGATATGTCCATCCGGGTAATCCGGAGCATGAGCGCCGCCATCGAGATCCCGGAGATCGGCGTCCGGATCGATCCCGGCCCGGTCTGCCAGGGGTTTGTTTCGAACATGGAAGGCGTGCTCGACCGGATCGAACAGGTTGTATCGGGTGCGTTCCGCTGGGGGACTGATCTGGAGAAGGAGAATGCCACTCAGTTGTTGGCGGATATCGCCCGGATCAAGATTGGGGCGTTTCCGGTTACGTTGATCCTCGAAGACCCGTGCGGTAACAGCGGGATCGTCTCGGACAAAGCGGTGAAAGAGCCGTACGTGCCGGAAGAGTGAGTTCGTCCTTTTTTTTGTCTGCTTCTTTTTGGGGAAACCCGCGGATCGAAGGGGGCCGGGGAATCGCGATCCGAGTGATCCGTATCGGGTTTTCGATCGGGAGCGGGATCGCGCTTGCAATTTTCAAATCGGTGATCGATTTGAAAATGAAATTCGCTGATCGATTCTGAGATCAAAATCGCTGATCGTTTTTCACAAAAAAACCGGTGAGCGATTTTGCGTTCCATCGGTACTTGCGGCCCTGGAATCATTTTTTAATCGCTGATCGATTTCAAAATGAGATTCGCTGATCGATTTTGATCCGGAAAACGCTCATCGATTTGCAGATCAAAATCGGATCGCGATCTTTCCGGATCGGTTTTTCATACGAGCGTGGTTGCGATTCATTTGAAAAAACCGGGGATACCGGATCAGGTAATCTCCAGCTCCCCGAGCTACGACCCCGGCTCCTCGACAACCTTCCCCACAACCTTCGCCCCCTTCACCATCTTCGTGACGCACGCAGCGCTCTTCTTCGGGACAACATACGCGTAGCCCATCCCCATGTTGAAGGTACGGTACATCTCCTCGTCCCCAAGATCGGCAGTCTTCTGCATCCAGCCGAAGATCTCGGGGGGTTTGATCGGGTTGTCGATGACAAAGCCGTATCCGGAGAGACGTTTGAAGTTCAGCGGGCGATGCCGGGATACAGTCAAAATCATCGGTTACAATCGACACTTTTATCATTAATCATCGATTATATCTGACACATGGACACGACCACGCGGATAGCGCTCGAGAGCCAGAACCCGTGGTGGTTCGACCGACCGTTTGCCACCGGCATCGACCGGCTCGCGTGGTTCCCGGAACTCCGGCAGTACCTTCCCATGCAGGAGATCCTGCTGCTCCTGGGCGCCCGCCGGACCGGGAAATCCACGCTGGTCTACCAGATCATCCGGTCCCTGCTCGATGCGGGAACAGAGAAAGAGGCTATCCTGTACATCAATCTTGATGAGCCCGTCTTCGCCAGCCGTGCAAAGGATCCCGCGTTCCTCCGCGAACTCATCGAGGACCACTGCACCCGCCATGAGGATATCTCCCGGTTTGTGGTCTGCATCGACGAGATCCAGAACTACGACCACTGGGTGGGTACCACAAAGACGCTGTACGACACCCGCCCTGAGATACGGCTCATCCTTACCGGTTCCAGTTCAGCTCTCCTCCGGCGCGAGATCAGCACCCGCCTCTCGGGCCGGTACTTCGCGGTCACGGTCTGGCCGCTCTCCTTTGCAGAGAGCCTCGCCTTCTCCGGTATAAAAAATCTAACAACCCTCCGGAAACGGCAGCACTTCATGGCGTACATGACGAACGGGGGGTTTCCCCGGGTGGTGCTCGAACCGCAGGAGGAACAAAAAATTGAGCTCCTGAAAAACTACTACGAGACCATCTACTTAAAAGACATCATCTTCCCCAACAGCATCAGGAGCGCAGGCGACCTGTACGATGTGCTGTATTTCCTGATCGCAAATACCGGCAGCCCGCTTTCGTATAACCGGATCGCCGACACCCTCCATATCTCCCCCGAGACCGTGCGGGAGTATATCGGGTATGCTGAAGACGCGTTCCTCTTCTACCCGATAAAAAAATTCGATTACTCGGTAAAAAAACAGCTTGCCAACCCCAAGAAGATCTACTGCATCGATACCGGGATTGTCAGCGCAGTTGCCTTTGCCTTCTCCCAGAACCGCGGACGCCTGCTGGAGAACGCCGTCTTCCTCGCCTTAAAAAAGAATTTTGGCGAGGTTTACTATCACAAGGACCGGTACGAGTGCGATTTCCTTGTGCAGAAGGACAAGAAGATCCGGTCTGCCATCCAGGTGACCGAATCCCTCAGGAACCCGGATACCCGGGCACGGGAACTCCGGGGGTTGCATGAGGCGATGGAGGCGTACGGGCTTACTGAGGGGACAATCATCACCCTGCAGGAGAGTGGGGAGGTTGAGGATGAGGCGGGGCTTGTCCGGATCGTGCCGGTCACCGACTGGCTGGAGTCGTTGCGGGCCGGGAGCCGGTAACGGGATGCTGACAGAGCATCCGGTTCATTGCAACCGATAATCGCTCTTGGGGGTTTGCCGAAGGCTCAATCCTTTCCGGCGGGGCACCCTGCAGGGACATTCGCGGGCCGGGAAGAATTGCCGGCTTCAACGGGCGACACAAAGCAGCAAAAAAGAGGGGGGGGCGGGCAAGAGTCCGCCATCGGATACCTGATAAAATACTCACGGGAAAGACGGGACGTCAGATTCAGGTTATTTCGAGTTCCCCGAGCCACGCCCCCGGCTCCTCAACAACCTTCCCCACAACCTTTGAACCGGGAACCATCTTCGTAACGCACGCAGCACTCTTCTCCGGCACCACGTACGCGTAACCCATGCCCATGTTGAAGGTACGGTACATCTCCTCATCCGCAAGATCGGCAGTCTTCTGCATCCAGCCGAAGATCTCCGGGGGCGTAATCGGGTTGTCGATGACAAAACCGTATTCGCTCAGGCGTTTGAAATTCAGCAGACCGCCGCCCGTGACATGGCACATGCCGTGCACCGTGCACTTCGCCGTCACTTTCAGCACCTCGCTGTAGATCCGGGTGGGTGTGAGGAGTTCGGCACCAAGGGTCTTCTTGTTCTTCAGCTTCGTTTCGTAATTCGCGTACTTCTCCACAACGCGGCGGGCGAGCGAGAGCCCGTTGCTGTGGACACCCGTCGAGGGAACGCCAACGATCACATCGCCGGGGGCGATCTTCTCCCCCGTGATGAGCTTCTCCTTCTTCTGCATCCCGAGACATGCACCGGCAAGGTCGAGGCCGTTCACGAGACCCCGGAGGGAAGCAGTCTCCCCGCCCACGATATCGATATTGGCCTGCTTTGCCCCCTCGTTGAGACCGATCCCGATCTGGGCCATCTTCTCTATCGAGAGCTTATCGGTTGCGATGTAATCCACAAACGCAATGGGTTCCATGTTCATGACATAGAGATCGTTGACGTTCATCGCGATGCAGTCGATCCCGACCGTGCTCCAGTCCTCCTGCTGGTCGGCAACCAGCATCTTGGTGCCCACCCCGTCCGTGGTCAGGGCAAGCGCGATATCGCCAAAATCGATGAGCCCGGCAAAGTGGCCGACCGCGCCCATCATCTTGGCCTTCCCCTTGCGTTTGAAGGTCAGGTTCTTGATGAGGGCTTTGATTGCCGTTGCCTCAAGATCGATGTCCACGCCCGCCTGTGCATAGGCGCTCTTACTCATCGCATTCCTCCGAGAGCCGGAACTCGTCGTGGAGCACCCGGCATGCCCGGGGGCCGTCATCCTGGCTGACCACAAACGAGATGTTGGCCTCGCTCGACCCCTGCGATATCATCATCACGTTCACCCCGGCCTTCCCGAGCGCCGTGAAGATGCGGCCACCGGTGCCCGGGGCGCCGGCCATGCCGGCCCCGACCACCGCAACCGCACAGACATCGTGGTTGTGGGAGACTTCCCGGACAATGCCCTGTTTCATGAGGCTCGAGAGGGCGGTGACTGCCGGCGTGAGATGCGGCTCGTCCACGATTAAGGAGATGTTGGCCTCACTCGACCCCTGCGAGATCATCATCACGTTCACCTCGTGATCGGCAAGGATGGTGAAGATGGCTTTTGCCACGCCGGGCCGGCCGATCATCTGGGCGCCGTTGATGTTGATGGCCGCAACCTTGTCGATATAGGTCAGGGCTTTGACCACGCGGTTGTGCCGCTGGCCGTTCCGGATGATCATGGTGCCGGGATGGGCGGGGTTGAAGGTGTTCTTGACCCGGACCAGGATGTTCTTCCTCATCGCCGGTTCGATCGAACGGGGGTGCATCACCTTGGCACCGAAGTACGAGAGTTCCATCACCTCAAGGTACGAGAGCGAGGGCATGACCCGGGCATCGTTGATGATGCGGGGGTCACAGGTCATGATGCCGTCAACATCGGTCCAGATCCAGATCTCGTCGGCATCGATGCCGGCCCCGATGATCGAGGCCGAGTAGTCCGAGCCGCTCCGGCCAAGGGTGGTGAGGACGCCCTCTTTGGTGCAGCCCATGAACCCCATGATGACCGGGATCTCTTTTTTTAAGAGCACGCCGACCCGGCGCTGGATCCGCTCGTCGCTCTCGGGAAGTGCCGTTGACTCCCCGTGCTGGGGGGTGGTGAGGATGCCGGCCTCGCAGCCATCAAGAACCGTCGTGGCGAGACCCCGCTGGCGGAGGGCAGCCCCGAGGATCGGGGCAAGGAGCCGCTCGCCATACGAGATGATGTGATCCTTTGAACGGGGAGTGAGTTCCCGCAGGTTATAGATCGCAAGAAGGATGTTCTGGAGGCTGATGAGTTTCTCGTCAAGCTCCGAACCGACCTCCGCGATATAGTCCGGGGCTGCACCTTCGAGCGTGACCATGTGCCGCTTCGAGAGGGACTGGATGAGAGGGGCAATGGCAGAACTGTCCTTTGCCGTAGCAAGCGAGGTCGCGGTCTCGATGAGGGCATCGGTCACGCCCCGCTGGGCTGACACCACAACCGCCAGCTCGTCGCCTCGTTTGTGGTGCTCTTCAAGAATATCGACAATGCGTTTTATACACTGGGCATCGGCAACTGATGTCCCGCCAAATTTCATCAGAAGTCTCATTTATCGTCTCACTCTGCATGTGCCATTTATTTATGTAACTATACGATCCACAGAGTAATAAGATGCTTGCGGACGAGGTTGTTGATTGCCACGTGCTGGTAATCGGAAGCGGGGGTGCCGGGGTCCGTGCTGCGATCGAGGCTTCGCAGTATGGTGACGTCGTGCTCATCTCCAAGACCATCGTGGGAAAAGGCGGGTGCACCACGATGGCGGAAGGCGGGTTCAACGCGGTGATGCGCGAGCAGGACTCGTGCGGGCTCCATTACGAGGATACCCTGAAAGGCGGGGCGTTCCTCAATGATCCGGATCTCGCAACGATCCTGACAAAAGAGGCTCCCCTGCGCATGGGCGATCTCATGAAGTGGGGAGCGATCTTTGATTTCACGGACTCCGATGAAGTGGCCCAGCGCCCGTTCGGCGGCCAGCGGTTCCCCCGCACCTGCTATGCCGGCGACCGGACCGGCCACGAGATGATGATGACGCTCGTTGACCGGCTCCGGTATCTGCTGGACGAGAAGCACGGGAAGGGCATCACGATTTTGCAGGACTCTACCGTCATCGACCTGCTCAAAGAGGGCGAACGGGTCATCGGGGCAATGGCGCTTGACGAGAAAGGCAGCCTCATGCTCATCAAAGCGGACAGCACGATCCTTGCCACAGGAGGGGGCACGAAGGTCTACGACATCTCCACCAACTCCTCGAGCGGTACCGGCGACGGGTACGCCTTCGGGTACCGGGCCGGCGCGGAACTGATCGACATGGAGATGGTCCAGTTCCACCCGACCGGCGCGGTGTATCCCTACGATGCAAGGGGCCGGCTCATCACGGAAGCGGTCCGGGGCGAGGGCGGCGTGCTGAAGAATATCAACGGCGAGCGGTTCATGCAGAAGTATGACCCGCAGCGGATGGAACTCTCGACCCGGGACGTGGTTGCCCGTGCGATCGCAACCGAGATCCTCGAAGGCAGGGGCACGCCAAACGGCGGGGTGTACCTCGACGTCACGCACCTCTCCCGCGAACAGATCGAGACCCGGCTCCCCATGATGCTCGAGCAGTACCTCGCGTTCGGGGTGGACATCCGCACAACCCCCATGGAGGTGGCCCCCACCGCCCACCACATCATGGGCGGGCTGCGGATCACCAAAGAGTGCCAGACCACGCTCCCCGGTCTCTTTGCGTGCGGCGAGGTGTCGGGCGGCGTGCACGGCGCCAACCGGCTGGGCGGCAATGCCCTTGCCGAGACGCAGGTCTTCGGGAAGCGGGCGGGCGAGGCGGCCGGCAAAGAGCCGGTCCGGCAGAAGAAGGTCGATGATGCGCAGGTGAAGCGCCAGCTCGACCGGCTCGAGCGGTTCAGGAACGGAACGAAGAACCCGGCCCGGGTCCGGAGGATCCTCCAGCAGGCGATGTGGGACGGGGCAAAC